>DATJCF010000370.1:0-1765 GCA_035514935.1 Rhodanobacter sp.
GCGCAGGGCGAAACTGTCGGTGAAGTCGAAGCGGGCCGACAGCGAGCCGGTGGTGGTGGTCCCGAAGTCGCTGTAATCCTCATGGCGCACCGCCAGCGACGTGCCCAGGCGATCGGTGAGGTTGGTTTCCAGGCTCAGGTATTCGGCCACGTCGTGGCGGGCGTAGGAGCCGGCATCGGCGGGCTGGTAGCCGCCGAAGCCCTGCGCGCCGCCGGCCACGCCGGAGGTGCCGACGTAGTACGAGGCCGGTTCGCCGGCGTCGATCCGGTAGCTCTGGCGCAGGTACTCGGTACCGAAGGCCAGGGTGACCGGGTTGGGCAGCCAGCCCACCGAAAGATCCTTGGCGATGTCGATGTCGAACGACTGCTGGTCGGCATGCAGGATGCCGTCGTGGAAGTTGGACTGGGTCGAGCCGAAGTCATTCAGCAGCGCGCGATTGACGCTGTGGATGGTGCGGTAGGACACCCGGTTGCCGCCGGCGTTGCCGCTGATGTCCCAGCGCCAGCCGCCACTGGTGGTGCCGCGCAGGCCGACGACCAGGGTGCGGTCGATCGAGTTGCCCTGCTCCAGCGGGAGGTAGCCGTTCGGATAAAGCGAAGGAACGGCCTGGGCGCTGGCGGTGTCGCGGAAGAAGGCGGGCGAGGTGGTGTCGCGGGTGCTGTAGTGGCCGAAGGCGTACAGCTGCACGGCGGGCGTGATGTCATATTGGGCGTTGAGGAACAGGTTCTTGGTCTTGGCCGCCGGGTCGCCGTAGCGCTGGCCGATCTCGAACGGCGCCACGCGCTCGGGGGCGGAGCGGTCGGAGTAGTTCTGGCTGCCGTCCTGCAGGGTGAAGCGGATCCAGCCCTTGTCGTCGTTCAGCGGCAGGCCGACGTTGGCCGAGCCCTGCCACTGCCGGCCGTCGCCGGCGTAGTACTGGCCGCCCAGCGCCTCGACCGAGCCACCCTGGGCGCCCTTCTTGAGGATGACGTTGACCACGCCCGCGATGGCGTCAGAGCCGTACTGGGCGGAGGCGCCGTCACGCAGCACCTCGATGTGGTCGATCGCGGCCATCGGGATGGTGTTGAGATCGACCGCCTGCGAACCACGGCCGACCACGCCGTTGGTCAGCAGCAGGGCACCCGGGTGCCAGCGCTTGCCATCCACCAAAACCAGCACCTGGTCGGGCGAAAGGCCGCGCAGCTGCAGCGGGCGCTGCTGGTCGGCGGTGTCGCCGCCGGCCGGGCGCGGGAAATTCAGCGACGGGATGATCCGGGCCAGCGCGGTGGACAGTTCGGTGGTACCGGTCTGCTGCAATACCTTGGCGGAGACCACGTCGATCGGGGTCAGCGAACTGCTTTCGGTGCGGTTGTCGGCGCGGGTGCCGGTGACGATCACCGCGTCCAGGCGCTGGGCCTTGGTGGGGGATGGCGCGGTGGCATCCTGCGCGGCGGCGCCGGTGGACAGCGCCAGCAGCGCCAGTGCGGGCAGCCAGGCGGTTCGGCTCGAATCGGAGTGCTTGCTCATGGGGGATTTCCGTGGGGAAGGAATTGCTGCAGTGCAACGGGCTGCAGGTTAGGCTTACTTGTCGCGCGCGTCAATAGACGTATAGACGTCCAAATGGAACTGCGACCCCGGCGATGACCGCGCTTTCGCATGCCCGGGTGCCGAGACTACGCCGGCGGGGCGGCTGCGCCCATGGGTACGGTGGTACGTTGAAATCCGGTGTTGCGGGTCGATAATGGCGAGTTTCCATCGCCATCGCGATCGATCGACTACGGAGTTT
>DATJCF010000371.1:0-5120 GCA_035514935.1 Rhodanobacter sp.
GGCCGACGTGAACAGCCGCGCCGCGTTCAGCGGTTGCAGCAAATCGTGGCTGGCCGCGGCCAGGAAGCGGGTCTTGGAGATGTTGGCCGTTTCCGCCGCGCGGCGGGCATGCGCCGTGGCGACCAGGGATTCGGACAGCTCTGCCGTGCGCTGCTCCACCCGCAATTCCAGTGTTTCGTTGGCTTCGATCAAGGCCTGCTCGGCATGCTTGTAGGCGGTGACATCGGTATACGTGGTGACGTAGCCGCCGCCCGGAAGCGCGCGCCCGCGCATCTCGATCACGGTGCCATCGGGTCGTATGCGCTGGAACAGGTGCGACGAGCCGGCACGCATGTAGTCGATGCGTTTGGCCACATGGCCGTCCACTTCGCCGGGGCCGCATTCGCCGAGCTCCGCGTTGCGGCGGATCAGGTCGGCCACCGGCACGCCCACGTGGACCATGCCGTCGGGGTAGTCGAAAAGTTCCAGGTAGCGGCGGTTCCAGGCCACCAGGCGCATGTCGGCGTCGACCACGCTGATCCCCTGCGACACGTTTTCCAGTGTGGTCGACAGCAGCTCGCGGTTGAAGCGCAGCTCCTGCGACGCTTCGTCCATCAACGCCATCGACTCGGCCAGATCCAATCCGCTGCCGGACAACGCGCCAATCAGGATGCGCCGTGCGTTGGCCGCACCCACCGCCGAGGCCAGCAGGCGCTCGGTGTACTGGATCAGCGCCCGATCCGCCGTCTCGCCCGCCAGCAGAGGCCGCTCGCGCCGCGTCCCATACTCATCGAACGCCCGCCGGGCGCTGCGCTCGCCCACGATGCGTTCGGCGATTGTGCGCAGGTCGCCCACCACCACCCGGCCGCGCCAATCGCCCGGACCACCCCGTCCGGCCGGATCGGCATCGATGAACACCGCCGCGTGCAGGCGCTCCTCCAGACTGGGCCGGAAGCGCAGCGACACGAACACCAGGCAGCCCACGTTCACCAGCAACGACCAGAACGTGCCGTGCATCACCGGGTCCCAGCCACTGAGCTGGAACAACGCCTGCGGACGCAGCCAGCCCAGGCCAAGCGGGCCATGCTGCAGCCAGGCGCCCGAGCGGCTCAGCGCCGGCAGCAGCAAGGTGTAACCCCAGACCGCGAAGCCACTGAGCAAACCGGTGGCCACGCCACGGCGGCTGGCCCCGCGCCAGTACAGGGCGGCGATCAGCGCGGGCGCGAACTGCGCCACCGCGGCGAAGGCCAGCAGCCCGGTAGCCGCCAGGTTTTCCGCATTGGCCGCCAGCCGGTAGTAGACGTAGGCCATCAGCGCCAACGCCACGATGGCCACCCGGCGCACGGCCAGCACCAGTTGCGACAAGTCATCGCGCTGTTCCAGCCGCAACCAACGGATGCGCAACAACGCGGGCATCACCAGGTCGTTGCTGATCATGGTGGACAACGCCACCGACGCCACGATCACCATCCCGGTTGCCGCGGAAAAACCACCGATGAAAGCCAGCAGGGCGATGCCGCTGTCGCCGTGCGCCAGCGGTAGCGTGAGCACCCACGCATCGGCGGCGCCATCACGCACGAAGGGCATGTGCGTGCCCGCCGCCACGATGGGCAGCACCGCCACGCTGATGATGGCCAGGTAGGTCGGCACCATCCAGCGCGCGCGCTTCAGGTCATCGACTTCCTCGCACTCCACCACGCCGATCTGGAACTGGCGCGGCAGGCAGAACATGGCACAGAACGCCAGCATAGTTTGCGCCAGAAAGCCCGACGAGAGCCCACGGCTGAGCTGGTCCATCGGCAGCTGCACCGTGGCCACCAGGCCCGGCCCACGCCATAGCGCGTAACCGGCCAAAGCCACGAAGGCCACCAGCTTGATCAACGACTCCAGTGCGATCGCCAGCATCATGCCGTGATGGTGCTCGGTCGCATCAATGCTGCGCGTGCCGAACAGGATCGCAAACACCGCCAGCAGCGCCGCACACCACAGCGCGCTGTCCACGCCATCCGCCGGCAGCGGCACCGACGCATGTCCGCCGAGCACGCCATACGACATGGCCACGGCCTTGAACTGCAGCGCGATGTACGGCACCACGGCAGTCACCGCGATGACCGCCACCAGCGCCGCCAGACCGTGGGACTTGCCGAACCGCGCACCGATGAAGTCGGCGATGGAAGTGATGTTGCGCTGGCCCACGATGCGCACGATGCGCTGCATCAAGCCGAAGCCGAACAGGAACAGCAGGATCGGCCCCAGGTAGATCGGCAGGTAGGCCAGGCCGTCGCGCGCCGCCGTTCCGACCGCACCGTAGAACGTCCACGACGAGCAATACACCGCCAGCGCGAAGCTGTAGATGACAGGACGCAGTTTCGGCTGTCGCGGGTAGAGCGGCCGGCGATCGCCCGCGTAGGCAACCACGAACAGCACGCCCACATACAGGAGCGATACCAGCAGCAGCAGCCAACCCTGTATCAAGCCCCTCTCCCGGCAAACGATCGACGCTGCCTCGATGACCTTCCGCATGGGCGGCGCCGACGCCGAGAAGCCCCCGACGGCACCGACTCGTGGCGACTTGCACGGCAGCCGGCCTAGCCGATGGTCGAGCAGCGCCGTGCTTGTCCCCGGGCACGGCGAACGTCACCATGGTGCGATGACGACCGCCGATACGCCCCGCCTTGGCAACGTAGCAGAGCCCCTGCGCGATGACGAGATCCACGTGTGGAAACTGGACTATCAACGCGCCGAAGGTCGCAAGCCGCTGATCCGGCTGCTGGCACGCTATCTCGCGATCGAGCCGTCCGCGGTGGAGTTGCGCGAGGGCGACCACGGCCGACCGGCCCTGGCCGCCATCCACGATGATGTGCTGGATTTCAACTGGTCGCACAGCGGCGACCACGCACTGATCGCCATTGGCCGCGGCATCACGCCGGGCGTGGACATCGAGCGCCGGCGCCCGCGGCCCAAAGCGCTGGAGATCGCGCGGCGGTTTTTCAGCGACGACGAAATTGCGGTGCTGGCCAGCGCCGCACCGGAGCGCCGAGGCGGGATTTTCCTTGATATATGGACGGCCAAGGAAGCGCTGCTGAAGGCGCACGGCCACGGGCTTTCGTTCGGCCTGGATCGGCTCAGCGTCGTCGGTGATGGCGCACTGATCCAGCTGCGTCGTTTCGATGGCGAGGACATCAGTGGCTGGCAGCTGCAGCCGCTTGCGCTGGGCCAGGCTTTTGTCGGTGCGCTGGCATGGCGCGGCGATGCGCGGCGGATTCGGCTGAGGGCGCTTGCCAGCGCCGTTTGATTGGTGCACTGTTTTCGGCCACGCAGCGATGCCGCATCCGATCAGCCGTTGCCACCGCCACCTGCATCGACTCCGCCATGACTTTGCTCAGCGTCAATCTCAACAAGATCGCGGTCCTCCGCAATTCGCGCGGCGATACCGAACCCGATATCTGCCAGGCGGCACGCACCTGCATCGAGGCGGGCTGCGGTGGAATCACGGTGCATCCACGGCCGGACCTGCGTCATGTCCGACCCGACGACGTGCGTGCGCTGGCCACCCTGCTGCGCGGCCGTGCCGAATACAACATCGAGGGCAACCCG
This sequence comes from Rhodanobacter sp., assembly GCA_035514935.1. Lineage (GTDB taxonomy): Bacteria > Pseudomonadota > Gammaproteobacteria > Xanthomonadales > Rhodanobacteraceae > Rhodanobacter. Next base: position 3,577 of record DATJCF010000371.1, read on the forward strand.
TTTGCCGGTCCGCGCGGCGCCTACCCCGGCTTGATCGCGCTGGCGCGCGAAGTTCGTCCGACCCAGGTCACCTTGGTGCCGGACAGCGACGGGCAGATCACCTCCGACCACGGCTTCGATATCCTGCACGACATCGAACGGCTGCGTCCGCTCGTCGCCGAGCTTTGCGAACTGGGCTGCCGTGTCAGTCTGTTCGTCGACGCGGGCAACACGGCCCGCGCTTTCGAGCAGGCTGCGGCGATCGGCGTGCAACGCATCGAAATCTATACCGGCCCCTATGCCAAGGCATTCGCCGAGGACGCTCCCGGTCTGGCGCTGGAAGCTTGCGTCACCACGGCGCGATGCGCGCAGCAGGCCGGTCTGGCGGTCAACGCCGGTCACGATCTCAGCCAGAAAAACCTGGGTACGTTCAAGGCAGCCATCCCCGGTCTGGCGGAAGTCTCCATCGGCCACGCGCTGATCGGCGAAGCCCTGTACGAAGGCCTCGTCGTCACCGTTCGCAACTACCTGCAGATCCTGCGCTGAGTCGTCGTGGCGCGTCGCCGGCGCGTAGACGATTTCCGATGCAACAGGTTCGATTTCCACCCACAAAAAACCCCGCCGGAGCGGGGCTTTTTGTTTATCTCATGCAACCGGTCGTTGACCGAATCAATCGCCTTCGGTGAAGCCGATCTTTACGAGGTTGTAGCTTTTCGCGTCAGCCAGCACGCGCGCCACGTATTCGTAAGCCACCGTATCCGCCGCGTTGATCTGGATCTCCGGCTGATTGGTCTGCTGTGCGATGACCGCCAGCTGCGCCTTGAGTCCCAGCTCATCGACCGGCGTGTCGTTCCAGTAGAACCCGCCACCGGCATCGATCTTCAGTCGAATGGGATCGAGCGGATTCGGTGGATTGACCACGTTCGGATTCGGCTGTGGCAGATCGACCTTGATCTTGTGGGCGAGTACCGGCGCCGTGATCATGAAGATGATCAACAGCACCAGCATCACGTCGACCAACGGGGTAACGTTGATCTCCGACATCGGTCCACTGGTATTGGTACTGAATGCCATCTCGTTACTCCTTGCCGGTCGTCATGAACCCGACATGGACCATGCCAGCGTCCTTGGCGTCGCCAAGAACCTTGCGCACAATCTTGTACTCGGTTGTCTTGTCCGCACGGATCTGCAGTTCCGGCTGCGGCGACTTTTGCGCGTTCACCGCAAACTGTGCCCGCAACTCCACGTCCGTGACCGGATGATCGTTGAAGTACAAGCTGCCATCCTGCTTGATCGCGAGATCCAGCGGCGGCACCGGCATTTCATCGTCCTTCACCTTCGGATTGGCGGTAGGCAGGTCAATCGTGATGCTGTGTGACATCAGCGGCGCGGTAATCATGAAGATGATCAGGAGAACCAACATCACGTCGACGAGCGGCGTAACGTTGATTTCCGACATCGGCCCGCCGTTATTGCCACCGGTACTCATGCCCATGGGTCAATCCCTCACTTCTGGCTTTCGACGCGCGAACCGGTGGCGAAGAAGTCATGAAGGTCGTGCGCGA
>DATJCF010000372.1:0-4272 GCA_035514935.1 Rhodanobacter sp.
CGCGGTACGCAAGTGGGCGGTACAGACCGCCCGCCTGTGTTGCGGCATACCCGACTACGACGTCTACGTGAAGCACCTGCGCGAGCATCATCCCGAGCGCACGGTGCCCAGCTACGGCGAGTTTTTCCGCGAGCGGCAGGAAGCGCGCTACAAAGGCGGCGGCGGGCGCTGTTGCTGATATCCACCTTGTAGGAGCGGCTTCAGCCGCGACCGCTCTGCGTCGAGACAGAAGCGGTCGCGGCTGAAGCCCCTCCTACGGGGGTAATGCATGGCGCATTGGTCAACCGGCGCGAAGCGAGGACAATGGGCTGCTTGCCTGCTTGATGCCCACCATGTCGCCCGCCGAAATCACCCTGCCGTCCCCGCTGAAATCCGCACCGCTGCAACGCCACCCCGGACTGCGCGTCATCGCGATGTACGAGATCGTGAAGACCACCTGCCTGCTGCTGGTGGCGATGGCGGCATTCCATCTGGATCATCAGCAGAATTTCGAACATCTGGTGCGCTGGCTGGAACATCTTTCGCTGGCCGACAGCAATGGCCTGCGCTGGAAACTGGTGGGCGTGCTGGTGGCGTTCGGCCCCAGCAAGTTCGTGGCGGTCGGCGCGGTGGCGTTGGGCTATGCCGTGCTGTTCGGCGTCGAAGGCATCGGCCTGTGGCTGGGCCGGCACTGGGCGGAATGGTTCACGGTGATCGCCACCGGTTCGCTGATTCCGCTGGAGTTCTACGAGACGCTGCATCGCTTCGGCTGGCTGAAACTGGCCACGCTGGTGGGCAATGTGGCGATCATCGTGTACCTGGTGCGGATCGCGCTGCAGCCGCGCGGCAGCGCACCCATCAGGACGCAACAACCTCACACCTCGTGATGCGCCGTCTCGGCCCGTAGCGCGGTCGCCGTGCCGGACCGGCGCGGCGCCAGTTCCACCAGATACATCGCCGCCAGCACCAGCGCGCCACCAGCCAGCATGCGCCAGCCCAGCACATCGGTGCCGAACAGCACCGCGAACGCGGCGGCAAATACCGGCTCGGTGGTCATCACGATGGCGGCGCGGGTGGCTGGCAGGTGTGACTGCGCCCAGGTCTGCATCAGCATCGCGCCGGCACCAGCGATCAGCGCCATGTACAGAATCGCCAGCCATGCGTTGCGGTCAGGCGGCCACACCGGGCCGTGCGGTGCGGTGGCCAACAGGCAGACCGCGGCGATCGCCAGCATCTGCACCGCCGACATGCCGAACGCCTCGCCCGGCCGCGACCACTGGCCCAGCCCCACGATATGCAGCGCATACAGCACGGCCGAGGCCAGCGTCAGCCACACGCCCAAATCCACCGACAGCCCGTTGAGCGACAGCAGCGCCAACCCCGCCGTGGACAAGGCCACCGCCAACCACGTCACGGCAGGCATCCGGCGGCGCAACAGCAGCACCGCCAGGATCGGCGTGAACACCACATACATGCCGGTGACAAAGCCGCTGACGCTGGGCGCGATCAAGGCCAGCCCCCACGTCTGCAGCAACTGCCCCGCACCATAGAGCGCGCCCAGCAACAAGCCGTGCACCAGTTGCTGCCGGCCAAGCCGCCACACCGGCCGAGCAAACAACGCCAACATCACCCCCGCGCCGATCAGGAAACGCACAGCCAGAAAATCCGCCACTGGCATGCGCCCCACCACGTCCTTGATCAGCACGAAGGTTGAGCCCCAGACAGCCGTCATCGCCAGCAGGCCGAGGGTCGCGAGGGTGGTGGTCTGGCGTGGGTTGGGCATGGGTGTGGGGACGTTGGGGGGATCGGAATCGGAAAGGCTCCCACCGATCGCCCTGAGCGTAGCCGCGCAGCGGCGGAGTCGAAGGGTGGTTATGCGGCAGAGCTTTGACTTCGCCGCTGCGCGGCTACGCTCAGCCGGAACGGTTTTACCGGAGCTGTTGCGCGAGATCAGGTGTTCTTTTCGATGCTCACCCGCGCCTGTTGCCTCACCCGCCACCACTGCCCCGGCACCAGCAACAGAAAATGTCCCCAGATGCCGAGCCACACCGCGGCCGCCAGCAGCGGGTTGCGCGCGGCCGGATCGAACTTGCGGAACCAGCGCCACATGCCGCGGTGCTTGTAGCGGCTGACGAACACCGGTCGGTGGCGACTGGAACTGCCCTTGCCATGCGGCACATGCACGTCGCCGGCCAGCAGCAGCTGGTAGCCGGCGTCGCGTACGCGGCGGCACAGGTCCAGATCCTCGCAATGCAGGAAATAGCCTTCGTCGAAGCCGCCCAACTGCTGGAAAACCCCACGCGGCAGCAACATCACCGCGCCGGAGACAGCCTCGGCTTCCACCACCCGATCGGGGATGGCGCCGTCGATCGCCACGCCTTCTCCCGCGCCGCCGAACAGGCTGGTGAGCGCGCGCCGCAACAACGGATCGCGGCGGAACGAGGCGGGGTCGGGCTGGCCATCGGTATCGCACACCACCGCGCCGATCAGTCCCGCGCGTGGGTGCGCTTCGAGGATGTCGAGCAGCCGTTGCAGCGCCGTTTCGCGCAGCAGGCAATCGGGGTTCAACACCAGCAAGGTTTCGCCGCGTGCGTATTCGGCAGCGCGATTCACCGCGGGGCCGAAACCCAGGTTCGCCCGGTTCTCGATCACCTGCAGGCGCGCGTCGCCCGCATGTGCCCGCTCGATCGCCTGCGGCATGCCGTCGGTGGAAGCGTTGTCGATCAGGATCAGTTCCAGCGGCAAGGTGCTGGCCAATACCTCGCGCACACCATCGCGCAGCGAGGGGCCGCTGTCGGCCGACACGACAATGATGCTGACCGCGGGCGCGGAGGCGGAAGAAGAAGGATTCACCGGTGCAAGTATGCGTGAGGCGCGGCGATGTGAGAACCGGAATGAGGTATCGGGTGGCGCGGTTTGTAGGAGCGCACCCTGTGCGCGATGCTTACCGTCAGTCACATGACGAAGAGTTATTGCGCACGTCCGAAGGAAGTCCCTTGTGTGCAGGGTGCGCTCCTACAGTCGCCCGCGGGAGCCGGAGACATGTTCCAGCGGCACCGGCATGTCGCCATCGCGTCGCTGCAGCCAGGGCTCTTCGCCGTCCCAGCCGTACAGGTTCCAGCCGCGCAGGCGGTGGCAGCGGTGATGGTCGCGATCGCACAGCAGCAGGCGACGGCCGTGTTCGGGGCGGGCGGCGAACCAGCGTCCGCCCGGGCTGAAATCGCATTGCTCGCCGGCTTCCAGTTGCATGCCGTCGGCAAACAGGTAGCTGCCCTCGCGCCACTGCAAGCTGCCACCGCGCGGGTCGGCGAGCTCCGCTGATGCGGTGCGCCACTCGGGTGGGCGCAGTTCGATGATGCGTGCGGGCGGGCCGATCGGCGCGCGGGCCAGTTCGGGCCATTCCGCGTCGGAGGTGGTGCCGGCGGGGGCGCGGCGCAGGTCGCGGTCCAGCCATGCCTCCATGCCTGCCAGCAAGGTGTAGCCGGCGAGTGCGCCAAGCAGTGCGGCGCCCACGCCGAACGCTCCGCCACCCAATGCCCGTTGCAACGCGACCATCACGCCCGGCAGGCCCCAGCGCAATGCGCGCCGCAGCAGCCTGGCGTGTTCCACTGGCCAGTGCAGCTGCAACAACAACGCCGCCGCCAGTGCCAACAACAACGGCAAGCCCAGCCACCATGGCAACAGCGCCAACGCCGCGAGCCAGGCCAGCATCGGCAGCACGGCATGCCACTCGGGTGGACGCCACCGGGCCATGGCTCAGTGGCGTTCTGTGGGCGGTGGAACGATCAGCCGCACCACACGCGGGCGTTGCGGAACATGCGCATCCACGGTGAATCCTCACCCCAGTTTTCCGGATGCCAGCTCAACTGCACGCTGCGGAACACGCGCTCCGGGTGTGGCATCAGGATGGTCACGCGACCATCGGCGGCGGTGAAACCGGCCAGTCCGCCGGGTGAGCCGTTGGTGTTGAGCGGGAAGTTTTCGGTGGGCTTGCCGCGGTTGTCGACGAAGCGCACCGCGCCGTGCGACTTGGACGGGCTGCATACCTGCGGAAAGCTGACCCGGCCCTCGCCATGGGCAACCGCCACCGGAATCCGCGAGCCGGTCATGCCTTTGAAAAACAGGCTGGGCGAATCGAGGATTTCCAGCGTAGCCACGCGCGACTCGTATTGCTCCGACGCGTTGCGCAGGAACTTCGGCCAGTGCTGCGCGCCGGGGATGATCTCCTTCAGCTGCGACAGCATCTGGCAGCCGTTGCACACGCCCAGCGCGAATTTCGTCTCGTCGGCGAAG
>DATJCF010000373.1:0-14890 GCA_035514935.1 Rhodanobacter sp.
GCTCGCCCAGCAGTTGGCCGAAGTCTTTGTCGGCGGAGACGATCACGCTGCGCCAGCCTTGCGCGCGCAGGTTCCACACGGTGCTGCCGATCAGGTCGTCGGCCTCGAAACTGTGGTCGATCATCAGGTGCACGCCGAGCGCCTCGGTGATCGCGCGGCACTGCACGAACTGTCGCTCCAGGTCGGGCGGCGGCAGCTCGCGGTTGGCCTTGTACGGCGGGTAGATCGCGTTGCGGAACGAGCTGGTCAGCGAGGCGTCGAACGCCACCGCGATGTGGTCCGGCTGCGCCCGTTCCAGCAGTTCGCACAGGAAGCGGGTGAACCCGTGCACGGCGTTGATCGATTGCCCGTCGGCATCGAAAAATTCGTCCGGCATGGAATGCCAGGCGCGAAAGACATAGAGGCTGCCGTCCACCAGATGGACGGTGGACGGCATCACGCTGTCCATGTGCTGAGCAGGTCGTCCAGCGCGGGCCTTTCGCGATCGGCGATGTCCACCTGCGGCGTGCCGATATGGACGAAGCCGATCACCTGTTCGTTATCGGCCAGGCCCAGGATGGCGGCGGCATCGCGGTCGTAGGCGGCCCAGCCGGTGAGCCACTGCGCGCCGAACCCCAGCGCGTGTGCGCCCAGCAACACGTTGTGCGCCACGCAGCCGGCGGACAGCTGCTGTTCGATGACGGGCACCTTGGCGTGCGTATCGATGCTCGCCACCACCACGATCACCAGTGGCGCAAAAATGTAGCGGCGCCGATCCTTGTCCAGCTTGGCGTCGGAGATGTCCGGATGCTTGGCGAGCGACAGCGCCACCAGCTTCTCGCCGAACTGCAGCTTGGCCTCGCCCTGCAACCGGATCAGGCGGAATGGCACCAGCTTGCCGTGGTCGGGCACCCGCACCGCCGCCTCAAGCAGCGTGCGCAAGGTGGCCTCATCGGGAGCGGGCGCGCCCAGTTGCGGCGCGGGGACGGAGTGGCGTTGCTGCAGCAGGGTCAGTCCGGAATGCATGGGGAACTCGATGATGCGGGAACGCCCATGCTAGGAGCGGGCGCGCTGGAAGCCAAGCAAATCGCCCGGTTATCGGTTCAACGTGAACGCGCCCGGCAGCAGCGCGTCCACAGTGGTTTCCGACATGTTGCCACGCAGGTTGGCCAGCAGCACCGGCATCTGCGCATCGCACAGTTCGGCCATGACCTGGCGGCAGGCACCGCAAGGGCTGGCGACGCCGTCGGTATCGGTGACCACGGCCAATGCGGCGAAGTCGCCGGGCCGGCAGCCGGCCGCCACCGCGTTGAAAAGGGCGGTGCGTTCGGCGCAGTTGCACAGGCCGTAGGCGGCGTTTTCCACGTTGCAGCCCTGGAATGGACGGCCATCACGGGTGAACAGCGCCGCACCCACTTTGAATTTCGAATACGGCGCGTAGGCACGGTCGCGCGCCTCGCGCGCCAGGGTCAGCAGGTCTTCGGACGTTTCGCGGGGTAGCGACACCGGCTATATCCATGCAGACAGCGGGAGCGTCGACGGCGGCAGGAACATCGCCCGCCGGGCAACTGCGCCCATGAGTCACGCTAAGATAACCCAACTCTCCAGCAGGGAACGTCCGATGTCGATGACCGTAGCCGCCTTGAGTGAAACCGCCGCAGGGGAACGACGCGTAGCGATTACGCCGGAGATGGCGAAGAAATGGCGGGCCAGGGGCGTACGTGTCCTGCTGCAGCATGATGCGGGGCGTGCGGCGGGTTTTCCCGATGCGGCCTACGCGGAGGTGGAATTTGCCGATGCCGCCACGGTACTGGCGCAGGCTGATCTGCTGGCTTGCGTGCTGCCGCCTGACGATGCGGCGCTGGCGCAGTTGCGGCCGGGCAGTGCAGTGGTGGGTCAGTTGCGCCCGCACGGCGCATCCGCGCGTATCGCGCAACTCGTCGACGCCAAGCTGACCGCCTTTTCGCTGGAACTGCTACCGCGAACCACGCGGGCGCAGGCGATGGACGTGCTCAGCTCGCAAGCGGCGGTGGCGGGCTACCGCGCCATGCTGATCGCGGCCGAAGCCTCGCCGAAATTCTTTCCGATGCTGACCACGGCAGCGGGCACGATCCGGCCGTCCAAAGTGCTGGTGATCGGCGCTGGCGTGGCCGGGTTGCAGGCGATCGCCACCGCGCGCCGGCTCGGCGCGCAAACGGAAGGCTACGACGTACGCCCGGAAACCCGCGAGCAGGTGGAGTCGCTGGGCGCGAAATTCCTGGAGCTGGGCGTCAGCGCCGCGGGCAGCGGCGGCTATGCGCGCGAATTGTCGGCCGAGGAACGCGCCGCGCAACAGCAGGCCCTGGCCGAGCATCTGAAATCCATCGACGTGATCGTGACCACCGCGGCGGTACCGGGCCGACCGGCGCCGAAGATCCTCAGCGTGGCCATGGTCGAGGGTATGAAGCCGGGTGCGTTGATCGTGGATCTCGCCGCCGAAGGCGGCGGTAACTGCGAACTCACCCAGCCGGGCCAGCGGGTGGAGCACGCCGGCGTGGTGATCCTGGGGCCGCTCAACGTGCCGGCGGGCGCGCCTTTGCACGCCTCGGAAATGTATGCCCGCAACGTCTTCAACTTCGGCGAGCTGCTGCTGCGTGACGGCGCGCTGGCGCCGGACTTCGAGGATGAGTTGGTGGCCAAGAGCTGCGTGAGCCACGCCGGCGAGGCCCGTTTCACGGCCTGAGTGCTGTGCGGGCGGCTGGGTAATCCGCCGCGACGATGAGGTCGCGGCTTCCGGCTTCGGTCAGGCCATCACTGCGGATGTGATGGTGGCGACGGCTGTTCCGATGAAGGCGGTTGCGCCGCCGGCGCCGTCGGTTCGCGCCATTCCAGCCGCTGTTTCGGTGTCAGCGCGCGCCACTGCTGTATGAGGCGCTCGCGCTGCGGTGGCGGCAGGCTCTGGAAATGCTCGAACGTGGCATGCAGCTGTTCGCGCTGCTCGCGTGGCAGCTTGTGGAATTCGCGCATGTTGGCGCGCGCCTGCCGGCGCTGCTCGGGCGTCATCTGCTGCCAGCGGGCGATGCGCTGGCGGATTTCCGCACGCTTTTCCGGCGGCAGCGTGGCCCAGTGTTCGGCGCGGTGGAGCATGTGCGCCCGTTTGCGTGGCGACAAGGTATCCCACTCATGCTGCAGCGGTGCCAGCACGTCACGCTGGGCGGCGGAAAGGCTGCTCCAGGATGGCGGCGGCGTACCCGTGTCGTCCGGCGGAGGGGCGGCAAAGCCATTGCCAAACGCGCCGGCCAGCAGCAGGGAGAGTGCGATGCGGAGTAGTGGTTTCATGACTCAGCGCGTCGTCGGGTGGCGGTCGGCAGCGGCCAGCCAGGTATAGAAATCGAGGTTCTGATAGAGCACCGGATCGGTCTTGTCGGCGTCCGGTGGCAATTCGTTGTCGAGGTCGGTGGCCGCTTCGACGGTAGCGGCCGGCCTGTTGCTGCCTTGGGGCAATGGTTGCCACAGCATCAGCGACGCCAGGGCGATCACCGCGACGGCGCCGGACGGAATCAGCCAGTGGGCGACCTGGTGCGATGGCTTGCCCGCCGTCTCCAGCGCCTGCCGGCGGGCCGCGCGCAAGCGCCCGGCGGTTGCCGGGTCGACGCGTCGGCCGGCTTCGCGGTAAAGCTCGCGGGCGCGCTGTTGCAGCCGCTGGTCGGACAGGTCGCCCGCCAGGCTGCCGGATCGATCACCAGGCCGAGTGGACTCGGTGTCGGGCATGTTCATCGCCAGTTCTCCAGTTGGTCGCGCAAGGTGTGCATGGCGCGCGACAGATGGGTTTTTACGCTGCCTTCGCTGCAGCCCATGGCTTGCGCCGTTTCCTTGCCGTCGAGGCCTTCCAGCATGCGCAGCATGAATGCTTCGCGCTGGCGCCTCGGCAAGGTGTTCACCGCGGCGGCCATGTCGGCATAGGACTGCACGTCGTGCAGCCGGTCCAGCGGGCCGGGGCCCTGGTCGGCGGGCTCCCATACCGGTAATTCGTCGCCCTCCTTGTCGTGACCGCCGCCGAGCCAGCCCACCACGATCGAGCGCACCTTGCGCCGCCGTTGCAGGTCGACCACGCGCCGGCGCAGGATGCCCCAGAACAGCGGCGCCCATTCCGTGGCGGGCTTGTCCCGGTAGTGCTTCACCAGCCGCAGCATGGCGTCCTGCACCGCGTCCATGGCGTCTTCGCGGTGACGCAGCTGCATTTCGGCCATGCGAAACGCGCGGCGCTCGACCTGCGCCAGGAACGCGTCCAGCGTGGCCGGTGTCGCTTCGTCGAGCACCATGTCCGCGCCAAGCGCGTCGACCGCCGTATTCATGACTGGCGCGCCCGTGTCGTCGCGTGCTGCATTTTCGGGCTCCATCGTTCGACTCCATAGCTTGAACGCGGCAAGCTCGCGCCGGTTGACGGACAACCGTATGATGCGGGGACTGGGTGTCCTGACAGGGGTGGGTCATGATCGACGGTTTCCTGGCACTTTACATCTTCATGCTGGCCGCGTTCTGCGGTTATGAAATCATCGCGCGGGTGCCGGTGATCCTGCATACGCCGTTGATGTCCGGCTCCAACTTCATCCACGGCATCGTGCTGGTGGGCGCGATGATCGCGCTCGGTCATGCACAGACGCCGTTCGAGATAGCCATCGGCTTCGTGGGCGTGCTGCTCGGCGCCGGCAATGCCGCGGGCGGTTACGTGGTGACCGAGCGGATGCTGGAGATGTTCAAATCCAGCAAGCCGGGCGCCGGCAAGGGAGATCAGGGATGAGCCTGCTGCCGACGTTGATCAAGGCGTGTTATTTCCTCGCGGCGCTGCTGTTCATCCTGGGGCTGAAACGCATGAGTTCGCCGCGCACGGCGCGCGGCGGCATCGTGTGGGCCGGCGTGGGCATGCTGCTGGCGGTGCTGGCAACGTTCTTCCTGCCGGACATGCACAACCGCAGCCTGATCGTCGCCGCGGTGCTCATCGGCGTCAGCGCGGCCTGGTGGACCGGCCGTCGCGTGGCGATGACGGCGATGCCGCAAATGGTTGCGCTGTACAACGGCATGGGCGGCGGCGCGGCGGCGGCCATCGGTGCGGTCGAGCTGATCGGCTACGCGCGTGCGCTGGGCCTGCTGCACGTGGTGCCCGATACCTCGCCGCTGCAGCCGGAGAGCTGGGCGATAAACGGCCTGCCGCCGATGTTGTCGCCGGTGGAGCTGTCGCTGGGCGTGCTGGGCGCCTTGATCGGCACGGTGAGTTTTTCCGGTTCGCTGGTCGCTTTCGCGAAGCTGCAAGGTTGGATGGACAAGCGCTTCGTGTTCCCCGGCCAGCGCGTGGTGAACATGCTGCTGCTGGCGGCGGCGGTCGTGGTGGGCGTGGTGCTGGCATCTGGCCATGTCAGCGGGCCGATGATTGCGCTGTTCTTCGTGCTGGCGTTGCTGTTCGGCCTGCTGATGACACTGCCGATCGGCGGCGCCGACATGCCGGTGGTGATCTCGCTGTACAACGCGTTCACCGGCCTGGCCGTGTCGTTCGAGGGTTTCGTGCTGGGCAACGAGGCGATGATCATCGCCGGCATGGTGGTCGGTGCCGCCGGTACCTTGCTGACCCAGTTGATGGCCAAGGCGATGAACCGTTCGATCGGCAATGTGCTGTTCGGCAGTTTCGGCGCGGCCGGTGGCGAGGCACAGGCGATCGAGGGCGCGCAAAAGCCGGTCGAGGCCAGCGATGCGGCGGTGATGATGGCTTACGCTGAGCGCGTGGTGATCGTGCCCGGCTACGGCCTGGCGGTGGCGCAGGCGCAGCACAAGGTATGGGAGTTCGCCCAGTTGCTGATCAAACGCGGGGTGAAGGTGAAATTCGCCATCCATCCGGTAGCCGGCCGCATGCCCGGGCACATGAACGTGCTGTTGGCCGAGGCCGGCGTGCCCTACGACCTGATTGCCGACATGGATGAGATCAATCCGGAATTCCCCGCCACCGACGTGGCGCTGGTGATCGGCGCGAATGACGTGGTCAACCCGCTGGCCAAGACCGATCCGGCCTCGCCCATCTACGGCATGCCGATCCTCGACGTCAGCGCCGCGAAACACGTGGTCGTGATCAAGCGCGGCAAGGGTACCGGCTTTGCCGGCATCGAGAATGCGCTGTTCTATGCCGACAACACGCGCATGCTTTACGGCGACGGCCAGGCTGCCGCAGGCCAACTGGTGAACGAGCTGAAATCGCTGGACGACTGAGCGCGTAATGCAAGCGAGGAAAACCACGGGTAGTGGTTTTCCTCGCAGTGCCGAGGCGTCAGTTGCTCCGTCGTGCGGACCGACTTGCCAGCGCCGCGGCCAGCACGGCGGCAACCAGATACCAGCCGGCGTCAGCCGCCGAGAAGCCCATCCGCGCCAGTTGCAGCAGCATGCCGGCGCCCGCCGTGCGCAGCGCATCGACGATACCCATGCCCATGTTCGCGGCAATCAGCGCGCCGGCCATCAGCACATTGACGTACAGCGCCGCCAGCAGCGCGGCGAGGGCGGCAAGTACCGCCGCATAGCGGCCCGGCGACTGCACCCAGTGCCGTATGGTCCATGCCAGCACCACGGCAAACGGCAACGCCAGCCACGACGTGGCGTGGCCGGCGTAGAGGGCGGCCACCATCCATACGGCGCCTGCCGCGAGTCCCAGCATGGCAGCACAGACAAGGGCGAAGACCGCGCGGAAAACGGAATGCACGCTCATGAATGCGACGGGCGCGAAAGAATGGCGGTCACGTTGATCCCCCGGATAAAGCACCGATCATAACGCGAGCACGAAGAGCCACGCCCGTCGCGGGCGGCTTACTGGCCCGCGCTTGATCTGGAACAAGCAGCCGGGAGCGGCGGGCGGCATAATAGAGCGCCGGCGCGGTGTCTTGTCGCGCCCATCGATTCGGGTTGGACAGTGGTATGAGTGGTTTCAGTTTGAGCAGCGAACCTTTCACCCTGTTGCGTGATTGCAACGCGGTGATGGTGCCGCAGGGTGAGGTGATCACCTTGCCGGCCGGTCAGATCGGCTACATCACGCAGGCGTTGGGCGGCAGTTTCACCGTCTATGTCGACGGCAACCTGTTCCGTATTGCGGGCGACGATGCCGATGCGCTGGGCAAGCCGCCACCGGAGGCCATCGAAGTGGCCGCCGACGCCACCAACGAGGACGTTGAGAAACTGGCTTGGGATCAGTTGCGCACCGTGTTCGATCCGGAGATCCCGGTAAACGTGGTCGACCTTGGACTGGTTTACGACCTCAGCCTGGAGCAGACCGCCGAAGGTGATCGCAAGGTCTATGTGAAACTCACCCTGACCGCACCCGGCTGCGGCATGGGCGACATCCTGGTGGATGACGCGCGCACCAAGCTGGAGATGATCCCCACCATTATCGAGGCCGACGTGGATCTGGTATTCGATCCGCCGTGGAGCCACTCGATGATGTCGGACGCGGCCAAGCTCGAAACCGGCATGCTTTAATCCGGGCACGCAGCCTCGGTCTGGCGACCCGGTCAAACCTCAGCGTTTCAAAGACCCCCTCTCCCCACGGGGGAGAGAGGGATCTTCTCGCGGCGGAAAATATATCGCCGCACAAGAAATCGCCGCACAAGAAAAGGCCCGCGTGCGCCGGAGCGCACGCGGGCCGATATCTCCGCAACAACGACGCAGGCGAATCGCCGCACGCGCCGTCGTGCGCGGGAAATCAGATCGCCAGATCCTTTTCCTTCTTGCCCGCCTTCAAGGCATCGTTGTACCAGCGCGGGCGCTTGCCGCGGCCGGACCAGGTCTGGGCGGGATCGGCGGGGTTGCGGTATTTCGGCGCCACCGGGCCGGTGCGACGGGACTTGCCGCGGCTCTGGCCGAAAATGTCCTCGAAGCTGTAACCCTCGGCCTTGATCAGCGCGTGGATTTTCTCGCGCAGCTTGACCACCTTTTCCTTGCGCAGCTCCGTCTGGCGTGTTTGTGCCTTGCTGATCAGTTCGTTGAGCTGGTTATGGTTGAGGTTCTTGATATCGACGGCCATGGGGAACTCCGGGAGTGGTTATCAGTAATGTTGAATTGGCTGCAACGGGGTGGAACGAACGAAGTGCCACTGCATGATTCTCCACGAAAAGAAAATTGAATGCAAAGCAGGCGCCCATTAGCTCCACGCGTCCCCCGTGACGATTAACTCGATCACATCGGTTTCACGTGGTCCGGGGGCGCCGTAATGCATTGCCGTGTGGTTAATCCGCGGCCGCCGCCCTGGTAACGGGGCGGCATTCGTGTGCTGTCGCGACAGGTACTTTGTACCCGCTGCGCGAATCAGCCAAGCAGGTCGAATAGCTGTTCCTGGGTAATGGCCCGGCTTTCGGTTTCGGTACGCCCGCGATATTCAAGCGTGCCCGCGGTGAGGCCGCGATCGCTGATCACCACCCGGTGCGGAATGCCGATCAATTCCATGTCGGCGAACATGCCGCCGGGGCGCAGTCCGCGGTCATCCAGCACGGTTTCGATACCGCGTGCATTGAGTGCTTCATAGAGCGCTTGCGCCGCTTCGCTTACTGCCGGCAGGTGCTTCGGGTTGATTACGCAAACCGCCACGCGCCATGGCGCCATCGCTTCGGGCCATACGATGCCGGCGTCGTCGTGGCGCTGCTCGATGGCAGCCGCCACGATGCGGCTCACGCCAATGCCATAGCAGCCCATGGTCATCACCTGGGTCTTGCCCTGGTCATTCAGCACGACGGCGTCGAGTGCTTCGGCGTATTTCGTGCCGAGCTGGAATACGTGGCCTACTTCGATGCCTCGCGCGATATGCAGAATGCCTTCGCCATCGGGCGAGCGATCGCCTTCGACCACATTGCGGATGTCGGCGATGCGGCTGATGCGCGCGTCACGCTCCCAGTTGGCACCCGTGCAATGGGTGCCGTCGGCATTGCCGCCGCAAACGAAATCGGCGAGTACGGCGGCGTCGCGATCGACAATGACCGGGATCGAATCGGGCAGCCCCACCGGCCCAATGAAACCTGGGCGGGTTCCGATGGCGGCGAGAATTTCCTCCTCGCTCGCCAATATCGACTCGCCACCCAGTTCGTCGAGCTTCGCCGCCTTGACCTCGTTGACCTGGTGGTCGCCACGCAGGCACAGCGCGACGAGCCCGTCGCGCCCGCGCAGCAGCAGGGTTTTCACGCAGCGGTCGGGTGAAACGCCGAGGAACGCAGCGACGTCCTCGATGGTTTTCTGGGTGGGGGTGGCCACTTGCTGCAACGCCGCCGTGGCAGCCGTGCGTGTGTTGGTGGGTGCCAGCGCTTCGGCTTTCTCGATATTGGCCGCGTAATCGGAGCCATCGGAAAACGCGATGGCGTCTTCACCCGAATCGGCCAGCACCTGAAATTCGTGGCTGGCGTTGCCGCCGATCGCGCCGGTATCGGCCTGCACCGCGCGGAAGCTCAGCCCAAGCCGGGTGAAAATGCGGGTATAGGCCTGATACATCACCGCATAGGTGGCGGCCAGCGATTCCTGCGTGAGGTGGAAGGAGTAAGCGTCCTTCATCAGGAATTCGCGCGCGCGCATTACACCGAAGCGCGGGCGGATCTCGTCGCGGAACTTGGTCTGGATCTGGTAGAAATTGACCGGCAGCTGCTTGTAGCTTTTCAACTCGTTGCGGGCGAAGTCGGTAATGACTTCCTCATGCGTGGGGCCGTAGCAGAATTCCTGCTGCTTGCGATCCTTGATTTTCAGCAGCTGTCCGCCGAATTTCTCCCAGCGGCCGGTCTCTTCCCAGAGTTCACGCGGCTGCACGGACGGCATCAGCAGCTCGATCGCGCCGGCGCGGTCCATCTCCTCGCGCACCACGTTTTCGACCTTGCGCAACACGCGCAGCCCCAGCGGCGACCACGTGTACAGGCCGGAGGCCAGCCGCCGGATCATGCCGGCGCGAAGCATCAGCTTGTGGCTGGCGATTTCGGCGTCGGCAGGGATTTCCTTGACGGTGGCCAGGTGGAATTGGCTGAGGCGCATGCGAGTGGATCCGGCGGAGGGGAAAGGCGCCGATTATAGCCGTCAGACCGCTCTGGGAGCCGCTATGCAGCGTGAATACGGGTTTTTCGCCGGCGCGTTTGAAAGGTGCGCCAATGGCGACGAACGTAAATCAGTTGGCCTGGCAATATTGCTGGTATTGCGCCTCATCCGCCGCGATCTGCTGCTTGCGCCGGGTATCGTCCAGCGCCGTTGATTTTCCGTCCTGCTGCATCACCACCGGGCCGGTGCCCTTGAGCATCTTCAGATTCGTCTGCAGGGAATCGCAAAGCGTCTTGCGGTTGGCGGGTGTGTCGGCGATCGGCTGGCTGGGCGCCGGCGCGGGCTGTGTTTCGGCAGCTGCCGGCGTTTGCGTCTCGGCGTCTTGCGCGGGCGCCGCGGCGGATTCGACCGTTTTTATCCTTTTGAAATCGACGCCGGAGGCTGGCGCGGTCTGCGAGTAATGCACGGTGCCGTGGCTGTCGGTCCATTTGTAGACCTGCGCCACGGCCAGCGGCGTCAGCAGCATCAGCGCCACGGCGATCAACGAACGTTGCATGGAGTGTCCCCTGGATGAGATACGCAGCCCGTCCTTGTTATCACTCCGGCGATCGGGACTCAAGCGATGGTTTACACTTCGCGCATCCTGTCACGGTTTGATTCATGAGCGAGCAAATGCCAGTCCGCGGGCCGCGGCACCGGGGTATCTACCTGTTACCCAACCTGTTCACCACCGGGGCAATGTTCGCCGGGTTCTACGCGATCATCGCCAGCATCAGCGGTTTCTACGCCGATGCGGCGGTCGCGGTGTTTTTCGCCGCCGTGCTCGATGGCATGGATGGCCGGGTGGCGAGGATGACCGGCACCCAGAGCGAATTCGGCGTGCAGTACGACTCGCTGTCCGACTTGATCAGTTTCGGCCTGGCGCCTTCGCTGGTGCTGTACACGTGGTCCTTGTCCACGTTGAAGGATTTCGGCCCGCTATGGGGCAAGCTGGGCTGGGCTGCTGCCTTTATCTATGCCGCCTGCGCCGCGTTGCGGCTGGCGCGGTTCAATACCCAGGTCAGCGTGATCGACAAGCGCTATTTCCAAGGGCTGGCCAGCCCGGCCGCGGCAGGCGTCTGCATGTCGTTTGTGTGGAGCATGGAGAAGTTCGACGTGCCGGGTGCCGAGCTGTGCTTCGTGGTGCCCTTCATCGCCGTGATTACCGGTTTGTTGATGGTGAGCCGGTTTCGCTATTACAGCTTCAAGTCGCTGCCGACCGGTGATCGCCAGCGGGTACCGTTCGGCTGGATGGTCGGCGCGGTGCTGTTGCTGGCGCTGCTGATTCTGGACACGCCGCGGGTATTGCTGGCGGGGTTCACGATTTACCTGTTGTCTGGCCCGGTAATGACACTGTGGGGGTTGGCCGGGCATCGGCGGCGGGGACGCCGCGGTAACGCATGAACGTGGCCGCGAGCCACGTCGACGCCGTCCATCGTGCGCGGGTGTTGCGCGCGCTGGGCATGGTGCCGTGGGTACGCCGCGCCGCGCCCACGCCGCTGGCGACGCAAGGAGACATCATGGTTGCACCGCCGGTGCAAGGCGACGATGTGCCAGGCGCCTGCGTGGTGGTATTGCCGGGCGGCTGCGCCACGCGCGAGCTTGACCTGCTGGGACGCACGTTCGGCGCCTGTGGCACGTGGCTGGCGCGGGCCGCGCGGGTCAGCGTGAATGCGGTGGGCGAACTGGCGGAGACACCGCCAGCGGCGCGCGCGTATCTGGTGTTCGGTGAAACCCAGGCCCACGCGCTGGGCCGGAGCCTGCCGGCCGAGGTGATGCAGCGTGCGCAGATCGTGCTGGTCGACGAGCCGTCGCATGTGCTGACGCACGCAGCCTCCAAGCGGCGCTTGTGGATTGCAGTGCGCACGCTGCACCGTGCGCTGGCTGGCGTCACGGGCTGACGTCGTGGTCGCGCTCGCTCATCCCTCGGCCCGGATGCGCACGATGACGGCGGACGATCTTGTCGCCGTTGGCGAGATCGAGCTGGCCTCCTACGAATTCCCCTGGTCGCCGGGCGTCTTTGCCGATTGCCTCAAGGCCGGCTATCCGTGCTGGGTGCTGGTCGTGGATGACGTCACCGCGGGCTACGGCATTCTTTCGATGGGTGCGGGCGAGGCGCACGTGCTGAACATCTGTGTAAGCCCGCAACGGCGTGGCCAGGGCCTGGGCCGTTACCTGTTGTGCCGGCTGCTGGACAGCGCACGCTGGAACGGCGCCGAACGCGTGTTTCTGGAAGTACGGCCGTCCAACACCGACGCCCGCGCCCTGTACGCGTCGATCGGCTTTCGCGAGATCGGCCGGCGGCCGCGCTATTACCCGGCACGCAACGGGCGGGAAGAGGCGATCGTGATGGCGCTCGATATGGCTGCCTCGATATCGCCGTAGGCGATATCGAGAAATAGGCAAAGAGCGCTTCTGCTCTTGCTGTTTGGCGCGAAAAGCCCCTCTCCCCCAGCCCCTCCCCCGCTTGCGGGGGAGGGGAGCGGAAGCTCAGCCGCTCAGCTTCTGCGCCTGCTCGCGCAACGCACCCAGCGTGGTGTTCCAGTCGGTGATGCGCTGGCGCTCCTGGGCGACGACGTCGGCCGGCGCGTTGGCCACGAAGTTGGCGTTGCCCAGCTTGCCCTCGCACTTCTTGATCTCGACTTCGATGCGGCTGATCTCCCTGGCCAGCCGCACCTTTTCCGCCGCCAGATCGATCAGCCCGGCCAGCGGAATCATCACCCGCAGCGCACCCACCACCGCGGCAGCCGAGGCCGGCTCGTCGGCACCGGCTTCGATCCATTGCGGCGCTTCGGTGCGGGCGAGGAAGCTGATCTGCGCCGCGAACTTGGTCACTCGCGCATGGTCGCTGGCGTCACCGTCGGCGAACAGCAGCGGGATGGTCCTGGCCGGCGAGACGTTCATTTCCGAACGGATCCTGCGGATGCCGGACAACACGTTCTTGAACCACTCGACCTCGCCCGTCGCCGCGTGATCTGCCACGATGTCATCGGCCTTCGGCCACGGCCGATGGATCAGGCTTCCCTCGGTCAGGCCGAGCTTCGGCCCCACGTCTTTCCAGATTTCCTCGGTGATGAACGGGATCACCGGATGCAGCGCGCGCAGGACCGATTCCAGCACCACCAGCAAGGTGTGCCGGGTCGACGCCGCAGCGGCAGCGTCATCGCCATTCAACGCCGGCTTGGACAGCTCCAGGAACCAGTCGCAGTACTCGTTCCACACGAACTCGTACAAGGCCTGTGCCAGATGGTCGAAGCGGTAGCTGACGAAATGCTGTTCAACTTCGGCAATCATCTGCTTCAGGCGGGTGAGAATCCACCGTTCGGCCTCGGTGGCGGGCAAGCCCTGGGGAGCGGCGATCTGGCCCTCGGGCAGGTTCATCAGTACGAACCGCGCCGCATTCCACAGCTTGTTGCAGAACGCTTTGTAGCCTTCGGCGCGCTTGATGTCGAAGTTGATCGTGCGGCTGTAGCTGGCCAGTGCGGCGAAGGTGAAGCGTAGTGCGTCGGTGCCGATCGCCGGGATGCCGTCGGGGTAATCCTTGCGGATGCGCTTCTCGACCTTGGCACGCACCTGCGGCAGCAGCAGCGACTTGGTGGATTTCGCCACCAGCGGTTCCAGTTCGATGCCGTCGATCAGGTCCAGCGGGTCCAGCGTGTTGCCCTTGGACTTGGACATCTTCTGGCCTTCCGCATCGCGCACGATGGCGTTGATGTAGACCTCGCGGAACGGGATCTGGCCGGTGAAGTATTTGGTCGTCATCACCATCCGGGCGACCCAGAAGAAGATGATGTCGAAGCCGGTGACCAGCACGGCGCTGGGCAGGAAGATCTTGTCGTCCTCCCAGTTGGCGACGACCTCGCCATGCTCGTTCTTGACCGGGCCGTCGGCCGGCCAGCCCATGGTGGAGAACGGCCACAACGCCGAACTGAACCAGGTGTCCAGCACGTCGTCATCCTGGCGCAGCGCGCCGACCGGCGCGGTCGCGGCACTGGCGCGCGCGTCGGCCTCGTCCTCGCCGACGAAGATGTTGCCGGCCTCGTCGTACCAGGCCGGGATGCGATGGCCCCACCACAGCTGGCGGCTGATGCACCAGTCCTGGATGTTGTCCAGCCACTGGGTGTACGTGTTGGCCCAGTTCTCCGGCACGAATTTGATTTCGCCCGATCGCACCGCGTCCAGCGCCGGTTCGGTGATCGCCTTGCGGCCGCCGGGACGGCCATCGGCCTGCACGTCGGAGGTGAGATCGACGAACCACTGGTCGGTGAGCATCGGCTCGATCACCGCCTCCGAACGGTCGCTCACCGGTACCTGCAGCTTGTGCGGCTTGGTTTCCACCAACAGGCCGAGATTTTCCAGATCGGCCAGCACAACCTTGCGCGCGTCGTAGCGGTCGAGCCCGCGGTATTTTTCCGGCGCGTTGTCGTTGACCTTTGCGTCCAGCGTGAAGATGGTGATCGGCGACAGCTTGTGCCGCTGGCCGATCGCGTAGTCGTTGAAGTCGTGCGCCGGGGTGATTTTCACGCAGCCAGTGCCGAAATCCTTGTCCACGTAGTCGTCGGCGATCACCGGGATCTCGCGGTTGGACAGCGGCAGCATCAGCGTCTTGCCGACCAGATGCGCATAGCGCTCGTCCTCCGGATGCACGGCCACGGCGACGTCGCCCAGCATCGTCTCGGGGCGGGTGGTGGCGACCACCAGGCTCTCGTCGCTGCCCACGACCGGGTAGCGGATCGACCACATGTGGCCGTCGCGCTCGACATTGTTCACTTCGAGATCGGAGACGGCCGTGCCCAGCACCGGATCCCAGTTCACCAGCCGGTTGCCGCGATAGATCAGGCCTGCGCGATACCAGTCGATG
>DATJCF010000374.1:0-2519 GCA_035514935.1 Rhodanobacter sp.
CCGGGTTTTTGTTTTTCAGAGTTGGCGCGTCACGCAACAATCAGGCGTGTTCACCTTGATCGGCACCACCGGCTTTGCCGCACTCGCCGCACTGGTCGGCGCAGCGGCGGCGTGTTGCACACTGGCCGGCGGCAGCACATAGCGCTGGTTGAAGTAGGCCCAGCTCGGCCATAGCGCGTGCGCCAGCGCCAGCTTGTCCAGCGTCGGGTCGAGCGGCACCGGGGTGAGTGTTTCGGCGCCCACGTCGTAGTGGAATTGCTTCGCGCTCTGGTGCGGCTGCAGCACCACCAACTGGTCGTATTTCAGGTAACCGTAGTTGTCGCCGTACTGCATGATCGCCCGGTCCGGATAACGCCGGGTGAGGTCGGCGCCCAGCATCGGATGCACGCTGCTGATGCCGATCAGCGACAGCAGCGTCGGCGCCAGGTCGATCTGGCTGACGATGTGCTCGTCGCGCTGCACCGGCACGCCCGCACCCAGGATCAGCGCGGGAATGTGGAAATGCCGCACCGGCACCAGGCTGGCGCCGAATACGCGGGCGTCGTGGTCGGCCACGATCAGGAACACGGTGTGATCCCAGTACGGCGATTTCTTCGCCCGCTCGAAGAACTGCCCGATCGCCCAATCCGCATAACGCACAGTGTTCTGCACGCTGGCCGCCGGTTCCGTGGCCTTGATGCGGCCGGCCGGATATTCCCACGGCGTGTGGTTGGACACGCTGAAGGCCAGGGTGAAGTTGGGCTTTTCGCCGTCCTGCATCAGCCGGTGGTGCAACTCGTTGAACATGTCCTCGTCGGACGCGCCCCACGAACCGGTGAAACCGGGCTTGACCTCGAACTTCGGCTGGTCGATCACCTCGTCAAAGCCGTTGCCCAGGAAGAACGATTTCATGTTGTCGAAATGCGCCTCGCCGCCGTAGATGAAGCGCGAGTGGTAGCCGAATTCACCCAATAACCCGGCGATGGTGAAGAAACCGCGCTGGCTGCGCGGCAGCTTCAGCACCGCCTCGGCCGGCGTGGGCAGGAAGCCGGTGTTGACCGCTTCCAGCCCGCGCACCGAGCGCGTGCCGGTGGCGTAGGTGCGCGCCAGCAGCCAGCCCTGTTTCGACAGCGCATCGAACCGCGGCGACAACTGCTGCCCGCCCAGCGTGCCGATGAACTGCGCGCCCAGGCTCTCCTCCATGATGATCACCAGGTTCAGCGGCTTGGCCGGCTTCGCGCTGGCCTGCTGGCGGTGCATGCTGGGGTACTTCGGATCGAGCATCGGGCCAGTGAAACCCGCCGCCTCGCGCACGATGTGCTGCATCTCGGGCTCGGGCATCTTGCCGTAGACGGCCGCGGCGGAGCGCTCGTTGCTCATGCCACGGATGGCGTTGGCCACGTTGTAGAGCGAATTGAGCGGCAGCGTGTTGACCATGCTGTCGTCGCTGAAGGCCACCATCGACGCGTTGAGCGGGCGATGCTCCAGCGTGCCGCGCCCCGCCAGCAGCAATACGGCAAACGCCACCGCCGTCACCACCGGCCGCCAGACCAGTTTCATGCGCGCGTCCACCGGCTGCGTGCGCAGCCAGCGGAAACCCCACCAGCCCAGCAGGCCCAGCACGACCAGGCCGAAAAACAGCACGCCCTTGTAGCCGTGCCACAACATCGCCGACACCTCGTGCGGGCTGTTGAGGTATTCGATGTAGAGCCGGTTCGGGCGGGTGTCGTATTCCAGTATGAACTGCGGCGTGGACACTTCCAGCAGCACGAACAGCAGCCACCACGCGCGGTACCACCACGCGGTGATGCGCGTGGGCCAGGCGAGGTGGCCCAGCCATGGCGACAGCAGGATGGGAAACGCGCAGATCATCGCCAGGAAACTCAGGTCGATGCGCCAGCCGCCGCACAGGATCGGCCACAGCCCACCCGCTGGCTGCACCCGCGACCAAAGCCACACTGACAGACCCAGCCGACTGAGCGTCAGCAGAACCATGGTGGCCGCAAAAAAGCGCCAGGAAAGCCGTCGCATACGAAGTCTCCGGTGAAGGCGCCACGGCTCGCCCAAGGCGTCGCGTCGAGGCAATGCTGCAGTTTAGCGCAGCGTCCTGTCCACGCCGCGGGATGCGATCGTTGTAGCGCTGCCGCACAATGGCCGCCTTGAAAGCACAGGGATGCCACACATGCTTCAACTCAGCCAGGCCACACCGATCGCCACCGGCAAGCACCGGCAGGTCTACCAGCACCCGGAACAACCGGGGCAACTGGTGAAGGTGATCCGCACCGACCTGATCGAAAGCACCGCGGCGACAGCACGATGGCCGCGCACCGGCCCGTATCGCGGCTATGTGCGCGAGTTCAAGGAATACCTGGCCTCGCGCCACGCCGACCCGGGCCCGACCCCGCTGGCGGCGGTCATCGGCCTGGCCGACACCGACCTGGGCGTGGGGCTGGTGGTGGAAAAGATCCTCGGCGCCGATGGTGCGCTGGCGCCCACGCTGGCGACCTGGCTGGGCCGCGACGGCTTCACCGCCGCGATGC
>DATJCF010000375.1:0-7667 GCA_035514935.1 Rhodanobacter sp.
CGATGTTGCCCAGCCCCAATACCGCCGTGCCGTTGGTGATCACCGCCACCAGGTTGGAGCGGGCGGTGTATTCGGCGGCCGAGGTGGGGTCTTCCACGATCGCATCGCAGGCGGCGGCGACGCCGGGCGAATAGGCCAGCGACAGGTCGCGCTGGGTCAGCAGCGACGTGGTCGGGGTGACCTTGATCTTGCCGGGGCGCGGCAGGCGATGATATTCGAGGGCGGCAAGACGCAGTTCTTCAGGAAGAGTCATCGGTGCGTTTTCGGCGAGAAAAGGGAGAATTCCGCGCGGCGGAAGCTTCGTTCGATGTTAGCACCGGGTTAAACCGGGTACCCGTTCCAAAAGTACCGTGCGAGCGGGTTGTGGGAGCGACATCAGTCGCGATGCTCTTGATGTCGATGAGCCTCAAAAGAAAAAGCATCGCGACTGAAGTCGCTCCCACGGTCGCTCCGGCAGATGAAAGATCCGGCTCGCAAGCAACGCCCTACACGCCCATCGACAGCTCGTCCGCCTGCACGTTTTCCATCTGGATGCCGTTGATGAACAGCGAGAACGCCAGCTTGCCTGCCAGCCCGTGCATGTGTTGCATCCACGGCGGCAGCCAGCGCGGCGGCAGGATGGCGCCGGAATCGAAATAGGGTTGCAGCGAGATCACGTCATGCAGCGCCAGCTTGCCGGCGAACAGGTGGCGGAGCAGGTCCATCCGTCGCTGCTTCAGCGCCCAGCGGAAAAACGTGTGCACGGTGAGCAGGCCGGACAAGTAGACGTTGTCCTTGGCGAAGGCTGCACCGCCCTCCAGCGGTACGCCGCGGAACACGCGTTGGGCCGAGTGGAAACTGTCGGCCACGTTTTGGCCGCAGGCGCTGAAATACTGGTAGACCTCGACGAAGTTGGCGCCGCTGAGTGCCATGTCGATCGCCACGATGCGCAGGCTGATGCGCTTGAGGCGGGCGATGTCGATCGCGCCGGACATCAGCTCGGCGAAGACCGCCAACCCTTCCTGCGTGGCCGTTACCCGCGGCGAGGTGCGCGCCAGCGAAGCCAGCAGCGGCTGGCGGCGGCCGTTCAGCGCGGTCAGCGAATGCACGAAAGCCTCGTGCGCCAGCAACTGGTGACGGTCGTATTCGCTGAAGCAGGTGCCGCCGCGCAGGCGGATGCGGGTGGCGCCGGCGGCGGCCTTGGCGGTGAGTTCCGGATCGACCTCGACGCGGATCACGCCCTCGCCGAAAAACGCATCCAGCGTGGCGGCCACGTCGCGACGCAAGCTGTCCGCCGATATCGGCACGCCGCTCTCGTCGGCGAGCAGGTCCGCACCCAGCTCGTTGGCCAGTTCCACGAAATAACGGGCCGCATCGAGGTTGCTGCGCTGGCTGCCGGGGATGGGATCGTCGGGGCGGCCATACAGCGCGATCGATGGTGCGGTGACCGCCGCGGTACCCACCGATTCCAGCATCTCGGCGGCGATGCGCCATGACTCGGCGGTGCGACGCAGGTAGTCGTCCAGCGGATCGATATCCTGCGGGTCGTTGCCGCCGGCCGCCGCTTCGATGGCGGCCAGTTCGGCCCGCACCGCGGCCAGGTCCGGCCGCGTGTAGGTGACCTGCGGCAGGGTGAATTGGCCCTTGCCGTAGGCGCGGATCATCTCCGCTTCCAGCGAGGCCGGCCACGCCACGGTGGGCAGGATGCGGATCTCCCGCACCGCGGCCAGCAGGCGTTGGTCGAGCGCGGCGCAGCGCTGCAGTTGCGCCTCGCTGGCGGGCGGCGTGTTCAATCCCCGGTCCTGCCGATCCAACGGCGTGCAGGAACGGCGCGGCTGATTCGGGCGGTGCACATGGGTCGATTCCGGCAGGCTCGCATGGCTGTTGGTGGGATGCGCGGCTAATCGCGTTCGCGCTGCCCGCGTGGACTGTGCGGGCGGTCGATCGGGCGGCCGCCGCGCTGGCGGCGCAGTCGCGCTTCGAGCGTGGCGGCCTGTTCCTCGCGCTCGTCGTGCAGCTTCAGGTAGTTGCGCCAGCGACCGGGGGTGAGTTCACCATTGTCCAGCGCGATCTGCACCGCGCAGCCCGGCTCGCTGCCATGGCCGCAATCGGCGAAGCGGCATTGCTCGGCGAGCAGTTCGATGTCGGCGAACAGGTCGAGGTTTTCCTCGCCAGTGAGTTTCAGCTCGCGCATGCCGGGCGTGTCGATCAGGCAGCCGCCACTGGGCAACGACAACAGCGCGCGGTGGGTGGTGGTGTGGCGACCGCGGCTGTCGTGGCTGCGCACGGCGGCGGTGGCCATGGTCGCCGTACCCAGCAAGGTGTTGGTGAGGGTGGATTTGCCGGCGCCGGAGGAACCCACCAGCACCGCGCTGTCGCCCGGCTGCAGGTAGGGCGCCAGCACCGCTGCGCTGGCCGGATCCTTGCCGTTCAGCGGATGGATCGGCGTGCCGGCCGGCAGCCGTTCGCGCAGGGCGGCGATCAGTTCGTCGGCATCGTCGCGGGTGTCGAGCTTGCTCAGCAGCACCACCGGCTGCGCGCCGGAATCCTCGGTCAACGACAGGTAGCGCTCGATCCGGGCCGGGTTGAAATCGCCATCCAGGCCGGTCAGCACCAGCACGTAGTCGATATTGGTGGCGATCAGCTGGCGTTCGTAGCGCTCGCCGGCCGCCGCCCGCGACATCACGGTACGCCGCGGCCGTACGGTGACAATATGCGGCGGTGCACCGTTGGCCACTTCGACGAAATCGCCGACCACCGGCCGCTCCGCCGGATCGATGCCGCGCTTAAGAAAGCGGCCGTCCGGCTGCGCGCCGAACAGCGTCTCGCCATCATGCAATTCATAGCCAGCGCGATGCTGGGCCACCACCCGGGCCAGGCGCAGGCCGGCGGCAGGCAAGGTATCGCCACGCCAGCCGATACGGCGCAGGCGTTCGATGGTTTCGGCGTCACTCATGGCGGGGATCTGCATGTGTTATCCGGGGGGCCGGAAGGTCGGGACGGTCGTGTGGAGGCGGCCAGCCCGGGGATCAGAGGACACGGCGCGATTATGCCTTGCCCGCAGTTCGCCGCACGATAGCCCCTTATTGGCCCTTGACTGACCTCGCGCTGCACTGCATCACGCTGGTAGCATTCGGTAACCGGCGGTGGCGTCGGCCTGACTCACGAGGATGCCGGTGGTGGCTTCGATCAAACCCAGTGCGCACCTGGCGGAAGTGCGCTACGAGATCCGTGGCGCGCTCAACCGGCGCGCGCGCGACATGGAGGCCAGCGGCCTCGACATCATCAAGCTGAACATCGGCAACCCCGGCCGCTACGGTTTCGAAGCGCCCGCTCACTTGCGCGAGGCCGTCGCCAGCCACCTGCACCAGAGCGACGCCTACGGCCATGAACAGGGCCTGGAACTGGCCCGCGAAGCCATCGCCGAACAGCAGCGCGCCCGTGGCGCCCGCGGCGTCGACATCGAACACATCTTTGTCGGCAACGGTGTCAGCGAGCTGATCGACCTGTCGCTGCGCGCCCTGCTGCAGCCGGGCGACGAAGTGCTGCTGCCCAGCCCGGATTACCCGCTGTGGAGCGCCGCCACCATCCTGAACGACGGCACGCCGCGCTATTACCGCTGCCTGGCCGAGAACGACCACCTGCCCGATCCGGACGAGATCGAGGCGCTGGTGACTCCGCGCACGCGCGCGCTGGTGCTGATCAACCCCAACAATCCCACCGGCGCGGTATACCCGCGCGCGCTGCTGGAGCGCCTGGTGGCGGTGGCCGCGCGGCACAAGCTGCTGCTGCTGTGCGACGAAATCTACGACGAGGTGCTGTACGACGGCGCCGTTTTCCAGCCGCTGGCCGAAGTCGCCGGCGACCTGCCCTGCGTCAGTTTCGGCGGCCTGAGCAAGGTGCATCGCGCCTGCGGCTATCGCGTGGGCTGGATGAGCCTGTCCGGCAGCCACGCGCTAACCGCCGACTATCGTGACGCGCTGCAACTGCTAGCCGCGCTGCGGCTGTGCGCCAACATGGCGGTGCAATGGGCGGTGCCGCCCGCGCTGCACAGCGCCCCCACGATCAATGCTCTGACCGCCGCCGGCGGCCGCCTGCACGAGGCGCGCCGGCTGGTAATGGAAGGCGTGGCCGCCAGCCGCCACCTCGACCTGGTTGCCCCGTCCGGCGCCCTGTACGCGTTCCCGCGGGTGCGCGCAGAGAGCTTTGGCGACTTCGACGACAACGCGTTCGCGCTGCGCCTGCTGGAAGAGGAATCGGTGCTGGTGGTGCCCGGCAGCAGCTTCAACGTGCCCAAGAGCCACCATTTCCGGCTCACCCTGTTGCCGCCGCCGGCGCAACTGATGGAAGTGTTCGTGCGCATCGACCGGGTGCTGGAGCGCATGGCCAGCGAGCAGCCCCGACGCAAAGTCGCCAGCGCCGCCGCCTGATGCCAGGAACCTGTCGGACGTTGGTCGATCGCCAAAGCCCGACAGGCTCCTAGGCGGACCGGCCGCCATGCCGCTCCGCCACCTCGCCCTGGGCGATTCCTACACAGTGGGCGAAGGCGTGCCCGCCGACGCCAGCTGGCCGGCGCAATTGCGGCGGCGATTGCACGATGACGGCATCGCCATCGACCCGACGCGCATCGTGGCGGTCACCGGCTGGACGACCGACGAACTGGCGGCGGGCATGGACGCCGCCGAGCTGGTGCCCGACTGGGATCTGGTCACCCTGCAGATCGGGGTGAACAACCAGTACCGCGGCCGCCCGGTCGCCGGGTACCACGACGAGTTCGCCGCGCTGCTGCAACGCGCCACTGCGCTGGCCGACCATCGGCCAGAACGCGTCGTGGTGGTCTCGATTCCCGACTGGGGCGTCACCCGCTTCGCCCGCGAGCAGCAACGCGACGGCGCCACCATCGCCGCCGAACTGGACGTTTACAACGCCATCGCCCGCGTCGAAAGCGCACGTGCCGGCGCCGCTTGGGTCGATGTCACCACGATTTCCCGCCAGCGGCCCGACGAGGTCGTGGCTGATGGCTTGCATCCATCGGGCGCCCAATACGCGGCCTGGGTCGAGGCCATCGCGCCCACCGCGCGTGCCGCGCTGGCCTGATGGCGGCGCTTCTCGCACGGGTACCGCCGGCGGCGCCTTGATCGGCGACAAGGCCCCCATATATCAGGCGGCGTATCATTACCCCCTTTTCCGGAGCCTCCCATGTCCCTTGACAGCCCCACCCGCGAACGTATCGAAACCCTGCTCAAGGACCACCGCGTGGTGCTGTTCATGAAGGGCGACCGCCAGCAGCCGATGTGCGGTTTCTCCGCCGCGGCCACCAACACGCTCAACGAATTGCTGCCCGAGTACCACACGGTCAACGTGCTGGAAGACCCGGAAATCCGCGAGGGCATCAAGCTCTACGGCGAGTGGCCCACGATCCCACAGCTGTATGTGGAAGGCGAACTGGTCGGCGGCGCCGATATCATCCGCCAGATGTACGGCAGCGGTGAATTGCACACCTTGTTCGGCGTTGCCGCGCCGGACCGCACGCCGCCGGGAATCACCATCACCGACGCCGCCGCCGAAGCGATCCGCCAGGGCACGGCCAATGCGCAGGGCGTGGCACTGCATCTGGAGATCGGCCCGGACCACAGCGCCGGGTTCCAGCTGGCACCCGCCGGCGACCACGACATCGTGGCGGTTTCGAACGGGCTGGAAGTGCATTTCGACCCGGCCAGCGCTCAGCGCGCCCGCGGCATCGTGATCGACTGGGTATCCACCGTGCAGGGCGAAGGCCTCAGCCTGAAATTCCCCGGCGCGCAGGAAATCGGCCAGCTCACCGTGCAGCAACTCAAAGACCGGCTCGCCGCCAACGACATCACCCTGGTCGACGTGCGTCCCGCCGACGGACGTGCCATGGCCGCACCGCTGGCCCAGGCGCGGGTACTGGAAGAGGAAGGCTTCGAGCAGCTCGCCGCGCTGCCCAAGGACACCGCGCTGGCCTTCATCTGCCACTTCGGCATGTCCAGCCGCGCGATGGCCGAGCGCTTCGCGGCGCACGGTTTCAGCAACGTGCACAACGTGGAAGGCGGCATGGACGCGTGGTCGCGCGAGATCGACAGCAGCGTGCCGCGCTACTGAGTGATCGAGACAGCGACGGCGAATCAGTCGCCGTCGTATTCCTCCTCGAAGCGCAGGTGCTTCACGCTGCGACCGTTGCGTCGCACCAGCTTCAACGCCTCGATGCCGATGCGGATGTGCGCCTCCACGAATTGCGAGGTGACGCCACGGTCACTGGCCTCGGTTTTCACGCCTTCCGGAATCATCGGCTGGTCCGACACCAGCAGCAGCGCGCCGCAGGGAATCTTGTTGGCGAAACCGGCGGCGAAGATGGTGGCCGTTTCCATGTCCACCGCCATGCAGCGCGTGCGCCGCAGGTAATCCTTGAATGCCTCGTCGTGCTCCCACACGCGGCGGTTGGTGGTGTACACGGTACCGGTCCAGTAATCGTGGCCGAGGTCGCGGATCATGGTGGACACCGCGCGCTGCAGCTGGAACGCCGGCAGCGCAGGCACTTCCGGCAGCAGGTAATCGTTGCTGGTGCCCTCGCCGCGGATGGCCGCGATGGGCAGCACCAGGTCGCCCAGCTGGTTCTTTTTCTTCACCCCGCCGCACTTGCCCAGGAACAGCGCCGCCTTCGGGCCGATCGCGCCGAGCAGGTCCATCACGGTGGCGGCGTTGGGGCTGCCCATGCCGAAGTTGATCAGGGTGATGCCGTCGGCGGTGGCGTTGGGCATCGGCCGGTCGCGGCCCTTCACTTCCACCCCGTGCCACTGCGCGAACAGCTCCACGTAGTTGCCGAAATTGGTCAGCAACACGTGCTCGCCGAATTCCTCCAGCGCGGTGCCGGTGTAGCGCGGCAGCCAGTTGGAAACGATCTCCTGCTTGTCTTTCATCGAAAAGATGCCTGCATTTCTTGCGGTGTGGCCGCCAGCTTAATGCGCGGCGCGGATAGGCGGTGTCGCGTGGACTTTCGTTCAGGGTCACATGCTATGTTCGGCCGTAAAACACGTAGCAGGGGACATGTGATGCGCATGGGTCTGGCTGTCGACGCGTCCTGCGATCTGCCGCAGGCTTTCCTGCAGCAACACAACATCGTGGTGATGCCGATCGCGGTGAAGGTGGACGACGAGACGTTTCTGGATGAGCGCAACCCGGCCGAGATCCGACGCTTCCTGGATCGCCAGTTGGGCAGCCGCAGCCATTCGGCGGAAACCGAGCCGTGCTCGGTACGCCAGATCGAAAACCTGTTCCTGGAAAGGCTCGTGCTGGAGCAGGACTGCGTGTTCTGTCTCACCATCACCGCCACCCGCAGCCCGATCTTCGACCACGTCAACCGCGCCAGCTTCGCCATCCTCAAGAGCTATCGCGAGGTACGCAAACAGGCCGGCGTGCCCGGGCCGTTCATGATGCGGGTGATCGACACGCGCAATCTCTTCGCCGCCGAAGGGCCCGCCACCATCGAGGCGGTGCGGATGATCGACGCCGATGAGCCCCCAGCCGCGATCCGCGAACGGCTGCTGCACGTGGCCAACAACACCTACGGCTACATGCTGCCGCGCGACCTGTACTACCTGCGTGCCCGCGCCAAGAAAAAGAACGACCGCAGCGTGGGCCTGGTCAGCGCGATGCTGGGTTCGGCGCTG
>DATJCF010000376.1:0-1738 GCA_035514935.1 Rhodanobacter sp.
GGGCCGCGGCGGGAGTTCTGCACGCGGCCGGACTGATCACGGATGAACTGCTTGACCGCGCGATCCTCCAGCGAATGAAAGCTGATTACCGACAGGCGGCCGCCCGGGTTGAGCCGCGACAACGCCGCATCCAGCCCGTCGCGCAAGGCATCCAGCTCGCCGTTAACGCGGATGCGCAGTGCCTGGAACGTGCGCGTGGCCGGATGCTTGCCCGGCTCGCGCCGACCCACCACGCGCTCGCACAACGCCGCCAGCTGTCCGGTGCGGGTGAACGGCGTGGCGTCGCGGTCGGCCACGATGGCGCGGGCGATGCGCCGGCCATGGCGCTCCTCGCCGAAATTCCACAGCACGTCCATGATTTCGCGCTCGCTGGCATGGGCCAGGAACTCGGCCGCGCTTTCGCCACGGCTGGTGTCCATGCGCATGTCCAGCGGGGCGTCGGCCATGAAGCTGAAACCACGCGCGGCCTCATCCAGCTGCGGCGAAGACACGCCCAGGTCGAGCAGCACGCCATCGAGGCCGGCGGCGGTTTCGTCCCATTCGGCCAGGCTGGAAAAATTGGCGTGGCGGATGGACACGCGTGGATCGGCGGCGAATTCGGCCTGCGCCGCGGCGATCGCCTGCGGGTCGCGATCCATCAACAGCAACCGGCCGTCGGGGCCCAGGCGCGACAGTACGGCACGAGCGTGACCGCCGCGTCCAAAGGTTCCGTCGAGATAACGCCCGTCAGAACGCACGGACAGACCCTCCACCGCTTCGCCCAGCATCACCGGGATGTGCCGCAAAACTCGCTCGGCCATGCCGCACTCCCGCCCTCATCCCACGTGTGTTGCCGCGCCCGCTTACAGGCGCAGTTCGGCCATTTCGTCTGTGATGTCGTCCTCGCCAATCGTCTGGCGGGTTGTCTTCAGATGCTCCTGTTCGCTCCACAACTCGAACTTGTCGCCCATGCCCAGCAGCACCGCTTTTTTCTCGATGCCGGTGGTGGTGCGCTGACTGGCGGGCAGCAGGATGCGCCCCGCGCCGTCCGGTTCGACCACGGCCGCCGCACCCACCAGCTTGCGTTGCAGGTTGCGGTGCTGGGCGCGGACGCTGGGGAGCGCATTGACCGAGTCGCGCACGCGCTCCCATTCGGCATACGGGAACAGCCACAAACAGCCTTCATCGAACGGGTTGTAGGTGATCACCAGACGATTGCCACACTCGCCCGCCACCTGTTCCCGATACGCAGTCGGAATGGCCAGGCGGCCCTTGTCGTCGACGGTGATGGCGGTCTCGCCCTGGAACACGGTGTCAGAACTCCACTAAAACCCACGATTTCACACAGGAACCCACGATAGTCTCGCCCTATGAGACTGTCAAGGGAATTTCGCTTGTGAATCAAGGAGTAAAGGCAGAATGCTGACCGTATGTGCAGCATATTCTCAGGAACACCGGCAAGGTGTTTGAATGCAGGGAGATTTCTTATCAGTAGCCGCAACCCTTTTCAGGCCGAATCCGCGCCATTGCAGGGTTTCCCGGGGGTCGGGGATGAATCGGCGTTCACACAACATGCCGCCGGCGCGTGGAACCACGCGCCGGCGGCATATCGGGCAAAAAGAGGTGGAGTCGGCCTGTAAGCCGGGTTCTGTACGTCTTGCGACGCGACAGTCATTCCTCTCGGCCAGGCGTCGCCGCCTGGCTCCAGCAACCTACCCGGGAACAACGCGGGCCGCGTTATCGTTCCCCTATTTGGTCT
>DATJCF010000377.1:0-1821 GCA_035514935.1 Rhodanobacter sp.
CCGGTCTTGGCGCGGCGCGCGTTGATCGCCTTCACCGCCCAGTCGATGATGGTCAGCGTGCGCAGGCCAAGGAAGTCGAACTTCACCAGGCCCACGGCTTCGACGTCGTCCTTGTCGAATTGCGTCACCACGCCGCCGCCGCCCGGTTCGCAATACAGCGGGGCGAAGTCGGTCAGCGGTGTCGGCGCGATCACCACGCCGCCGGCGTGCTTGCCGGCGTTGCGGGTGAGGTTTTCCAGCTTCAGCGCCAGGTCGATCAGGGCGCGGGCGTCTTCGTCCTGCTCGTAGATGTCGCAGAACTCGCGCACGACGCGCTCGGGTTCTTTCTTCGCCTTCTGCGAACGGTTCAGCGCATCGGACAGGGTGAGGTCGAGCGGGCGCGGCGGGATCAGCTTGGCCAGCTTGTCGACCTGGCCGTAGCCCATGCTGAGCACGCGGCCGGAATCGCGCAGTACCGCCTTGGCCGCCATCGAGCCGTAGGTGATGATCTGGCTGACGCGGTCGCGACCGTATTTGCGCGACACGTAGTCGATCACCTCGTCGCGGCGATCCATGCAGAAGTCGATGTCGAAGTCGGGCATCGACACGCGTTCGGGGTTCAGGAAGCGCTCGAACAGCAGGTCGAACTGCAGCGGGTCCAGATCGGTGATTTTCAGCGCCCACGCCACCAGCGAGCCGGCACCGGAACCGCGGCCCGGGCCGACCGGGATGCCGTTGTCCTTGCCCCAGCGGATGAAGTCCGAAACGATCAGGAAGTAGCCGGGGAAGCCCATTTCCACGATCACGTCCAGCTCGCGCTCCAGCCGCTGGTCGTAATCCTGGCGCGTGTGGTTGTTGGCCAGCGGCGCCAGCGCCAGGCGCTGCTGCAGACCCTCGCGGGAGAGCTCGCGGATATAGCTGGCCAGGTCGTGGCCGTCCGGCACCGGGAAATCGGGCAGGTAATAGGTGCCGAACTTCAGTTCCAGGTTGCAGCGCTTGGCCAGCTCGACGGTATTTTCCAGCGCCTCGGGCAGGTCGGCGAACAGCGCGGCCATTTCCTCCGGGGTTTTCAGATATTGCTGGTCGCTGTAGTCGCGCGGGCGTTTGGGATCGGCCAGCACGCGGCCCTGGTTGATGCATACGCGTGCCTCGTGCGCCTCGAAGTCGTCCTGTTTCAGGAAACGCACGTCGTTGCTGGCCAGTACGGGCAGGTTGAGGTCGGCGCCCAGCGCCAGCGCCTGGGTGTTCCAGTTTTCCTCGCCCTCGCGGCCGCAGCGGGTCAGTTCCAGATACAGCCGGTCGGGAAACAATTGCGCCAGCGGGCGCAGTTTCTCCAGTGCCGCGGACGTGCCCTGGTTCTGCGCGGTGCGACCGGTTTCGCTGTCGCGGCCGAGCAAGGCGATCAGGCCGGATGTGGTATCCGCGGTAAGCCAGGCGGCGTCGACCAGGGCGCGTCCGCCGTGCTGGCCGTCGCGCCATGCCCGCGAGACCAGGCGCGACAGGTTCAGATAACCGGCATGGTGCTGGCACAGCAGCGTGAGGCGCCAGGGGCGGGGATCGTCCGGCGAACTGATCCACAGGTCGCAGCCGCCGATCGGCTTGATGCCGGCCGCGTTGCACGCCTTGTAGAACTTCACCAGGGCGAACATGTTGCTGTCGTCGGTCAACGCTGCCGCGGGTATGCCGTCGCGCACGCAGGCACCGACCAGCGCCTTGATGCGGATGGTCGAATCGACCAGCGAGTATTCGCTGTGCAGGTGCAGGTGGGTGTAGCGGACGGTCATGCAGTCTTACGCGCTGAATCCATGCAGGCTACCGGGCGCCCTGCGCATCGGCAAGATT
>DATJCF010000378.1:0-2121 GCA_035514935.1 Rhodanobacter sp.
ACCATGGTCGTGCACCTGATCTCGCCCGACCAGCGCTACGACATGCTGTACCTGTCGAACTACGCGCGGCTGCACGTGAAAGACGTGCTGGGCCGGCTCAATGGCATCGGCGACGTGCAGATCTTCGGTGCCGGCGAGTACTCGATGCGCGTGTGGCTGGATCCGCAGAAGCTGGCGCAGCGCTCGCTCACCACCGGCGACGTGATCAACGCCATCCGCGAGCAGAACGTGCAGGTCGCCGCCGGCGCGCTGAATGCGCCGCCCGGCCCCGGCAACTCCGCGTTCCAGCTCAACATCAACACGCGTGGCCGACTGGTCAGCGAAGAGGATTTCCGCAACATCATCGTGCGCACCGCCGCCAACGGCGGCGTCACCCACCTCAGCGATGTGGCCAAGATCGACCTGGGCTCGAACAGCTACGCATTGCGCAGCCTGCTCGACAACACGCCCGCAGTGGCCATGCCGATCTTTGCCCGGCCCGGCTCCAACGCGATCCAGATCTCCGACGAAGTGCGCGCCACCATGGCGGAGTTGAAGAAGGATTTCCCGCAGGGGGTGGATTACTCGATCGTCTATGACCCGACCGTGTTCGTGCGCGGCTCGATCGAGGCGGTGGCGCACACGCTGCTGGAGGCGATCCTGCTGGTGGTGCTGGTGGTGATCCTGTTCCTGCAGACCTGGCGCGCGTCGATCATTCCGCTGGTGGCGGTGCCGGTGTCGCTGATCGGCACGTTTGCGGTGATGTACCTGGCCGGTTTCTCGCTGAACGCCCTGAGCCTGTTCGGACTGGTGCTGGCGATCGGCATCGTGGTCGATGACGCGATCGTGGTGGTGGAAAACGTCGAGCGGCATATCGAGCTGGGCGAGTCGCCGAAGGAGGCGACGCGCAAGGCGATGCGCGAAGTCACCGGCCCGATCGTGGCCACCGCGCTGGTGCTGTGCGCGGTGTTCATCCCGACCGCGTTCGTCAGCGGCCTCACCGGCCAGTTCTACCGCCAGTTCGCCTTGACCATCGCGATCTCCACGGTGATCTCCGCGTTCAACTCGCTGACCCTGAGCCCGGCGCTGGCCGCCGTGCTGCTGAAGCCGCACGACGCGCCGAAGGACCGCCTCACCCGCGGCATCGACCGTGCGTTCGGCTGGCTGTTCCGCCCGTTCAACCGCATGTTCCATCGCGGTTCGGAGCACTACGTGGGCGGCGTCAAGCGCATCGTCGGCAAGGGCAAGCTGGCACTGGTGATCTACGCCGGCCTGATCGGCCTGACCTGGTTCGGCTTCTCGCACGTGCCGACCGGTTTCGTGCCGGGCCAGGACAAGCAGTACCTGGTGGCGTTCGCCCAGTTGCCCGACGCCGCGTCGCTCGATCGTTCGGATGACGTGATCCGGCGCATGAGCGCGATCGCGCTGAAGCAGCCGGGCGTGGAACACGCGGTGGCCTTCCCCGGCCTGTCGATCAACGGTTTCACCAACTCGACCAACTCCGGCATCGTGTTCGTCACGCTGAAGCCGTTCGAGGAACGCAAGAGCGCAGACCTGTCGGCCGGCGCGATCGCCGGCGCGTTGAACCAGAAGTTCGGCACCATCCAGGACGCCTACATCGCCGTGTTCCCGCCGCCGCCGGTGATGGGGCTGGGCACGATCGGCGGCTTCCGCATGCAGATCGAGGATCGCAGTGACCGCGGCTTCGACGAGCTGTACAAGCAGACGCAGAACCTGATCGCCGCCAGCCGGAAAGATCCCGCATTGGCCGGGCTGTTCTCCAGCTTCCAGGTCAGCGTGCCGCAGGTGGACGCCGACGTGAACCGCGAGAAGGCCAAGGCCGAGGGCGTGAACCTGGGCGACGTGTACCAGACCATGCAGGCCTATATGGGCTCGCTCTACGTCAACGACTTCAACCGTTTCGGCCGCACCTATCAGGTCAATGTCTCGGCCGACCCCGCGTTCCGCCACACGCCGCAGGACATCCTGCAGCTGAAGACGCGCAACGCGCAGGGCCAGATGGTGCCGCTGGGTTCGTTCGTCACCGTGCATCAGGGTGCGGGCCCGGACCGCGTGCAGCATTACAACGGTTATCCGACTGCCGAGATCAACGGCGGCCCGGCGCCGGGCTTCAGCTCGGGC
>DATJCF010000379.1:0-5106 GCA_035514935.1 Rhodanobacter sp.
ACCGCCTGGCGGTGGTGGAACCGGGGGTGCTGAACGCGGACTTGCAGAAGGCGCTGGCGCCGCACGGCTTCTTCTGGCCGCCGGACCCGAGTTCGGCGCCGTGGTGCAGCGTGGGTGGCAACCTGGCGTGCAACTCGGCGGGGCCGCGCGCGGTGAAGTACGGCACGCCGCGCGAGAACACGCTGGGCTTGCGTGCGGTGGCGGGCAGTGGTGAGGGTTTTCGTTGCGGCACTTACACCAGCAAGGGCGCGACGGGTTACGACCTGACCCGGTTGTTGATCGGCTCGGAAGGTACGCTGGCGCTGATCACCGAGGCCACGTTGAAGCTCACCCCGAAGCCCTCCGCAGTGCGCACGTTGCGTGCGACCTATCGCGACGTGAGCAGCGCGGCGCGGGCGGTGGCGCGGATCATGGCGCAGCCGGTGACGCCGTGCGCGCTGGAGTTCATCGACGATGTGGCGCTGAAGCTGGCGCATGCGCACGGCGGCGACAGTGTGCCGCTGGCCGGCGCGATGCTGATGATCGAGGTGGACGGCGAACCGGCCACGCTGGACAGCGCCGTCGAAGCGGTGGCTGCGGCCGCACGGGGCGACGGGCTGGAGGATTTGCGGGTGGCGCAGAGCGCCGAGGAAACCCGTGCGTTGTGGGCCGCGCGCAAGGCGCTGTCGCCGGCGCAGCGCACGATCTCGCCCAACAAGATCAACGAGGACGTGGTGGTACCGGTCAGCCATCTGCCCGCGCTGGTCGATGG
Organism: Rhodanobacter sp.; assembly: GCA_035514935.1. Taxonomy (GTDB): domain Bacteria; phylum Pseudomonadota; class Gammaproteobacteria; order Xanthomonadales; family Rhodanobacteraceae; genus Rhodanobacter. The sequence continues at coordinate 752 of DATJCF010000379.1, forward strand.
GATCAAGCGGTTGGCGGCGAAGCACGATGTGTTGATCGTGACGTTTGGCCATGCGGGCAACGGCAACCTGCATGTGAACCTGTTGCCGCGCGACGACGCCGAGCGCGAACGTGCGCATGCCTGCCTGGCCGAGGTGTTTGCGCTGGTGATTTCGCTGGAGGGCACGCTGTCGGGCGAGCACGGCATCGGCTTGGCAAAGCGGGAGTTCATGCCGCTGGCGCTGTCGGCCACCACGCTGGACCTGATGCGCAACGTCAAGGCGGCGTTCGACCCGGATGGCATCCTCAACCCGGGCAAGCTGTTGCCGTGATGGCGAAGAGTCGGGCATTGGGAATCGGGAATGGGGAAATCACGGGGGCCACACGGGCGTCGCGTGCGATGGATACCTTGTTGGCGGAAATTCGCGCCTGCCAGATCTGCGCCGCCCATCTGCCGCACGGCCCGCGACCGGTGCTACAGGCGTCCGCCACGGCGCGTTTGTTGATCGTGAGCCAGGCGCCTGGGCGCAAGGTGCATATGAGCGGCGTGCCGTTCGACGATGTCAGCGGCGACCGACTGCGCGAATGGCTGCAGATCGATCGCGACACGTTTTATGACGCCAGCCGCGTGGCAATCGTGCCGATGGGTTTCTGCTTTCCCGGCAGCGCGCATGGCGGTGATCTGCCGCCGCGACCGGAGTGTGCGCCCACGTGGCATCCACGACTGCTGCCGCTGCTGAGTCAGGTGCAACTGACCCTGGTGATCGGCCAGTACGCGCAGATGGGCATGCTCGACGTACCGCGTGGCACCCGGCTCACCGACACCGTGCAGCGCTGGCGCGACTATCTACCGAGCGGGCGGTTGCCGCTGCCGCATCCCAGCCCGCGCAACCGGCCCTGGGTGATGCACAACCTGTGGTTCGAGGCGGAGCTGCTGCCGGTGTTGCGCCAGCGCGTGGCCGCCGCGCTGGCGGCGCCGCGCTGAAGCAGACGCAGCATCACCCGAACGCCGGCATTTTTCGAGGGCTCTGAAACGGCACTACTGCGCTGCAGCGTGCCTTGCCGGTTTCGGGCCGCTTCTCTAACCTCCAAAATTTTATGGCCGTGCACCGGATATCAGATGAGCATCAAGCTGCGCCTCGTGGCCATGAACTTCCTGCAGTTTTTCGTGTGGGGCGCGTGGCTGATCACCATCGGGGCTTACTGGTTCCAGTACCGCCACTGGTCGGGCGCGCAGTTCGGCGCGATCTTTTCCACCATGGGTATCGCCGCGCTGTTCATGCCCTCGCTGATGGGCGTGATCGCGGATAAATGGCTCAACGCGGAGAAGCTCTACGGCCTGCTGCACATCGGCGGTGCGGTGGTGTTGTTCCTGGTGCCGACGATCGACGACCCGAACACGCTGTTCTGGGTGATGTTGCTCAACATGATGTGCTACATGCCGACCTTGTCGCTGGCGATCACCGTGGCCTACAACGCGCTGAAGGAAAACGGCGCCGACGTGGTGCGCGTGTTTCCGCCGATCCGGGTGTGGGGCACGATCGGTTTCATCGCGGCGATGTGGACAGTGAGCCTGCTGCACCTGGAAACCTCCGGTGGCCAGTTCCGCGTGGCGGCCGCGGCCGCGTTGCTGCTGGGGCTTTACGCGTTCACCCTGCCGCCCTGCCCGCCGCGCCTGCGCAGCACGGCGCGGCGTTCGTGGGTGGATGTGCTGGGGCTGACCGCGTTCAGCCTGCTGCGCAACCGCAAGATGGCGGTGTTTTTTGTTTTCGCGATGCTGCTCGGTGCGGCCCTGCAGTTGACCAATGCCTACGGCGACACCTTCCTGCACGACTTTGCCAACATCGACGCGTACCGGGGCATGCTGGCGGTGCGTTATCCGGCGATCATCATGTCGATCTCGCAAGTGTCCGAAACGCTGTTCATCCTGGCGATTCCATTCTTCCTGAAACGTTTCGGCATCAAGACGGTGATGCTGATCAGCATGGTGGCGTGGGTACTGCGTTTCGGCCTGTTCGCCTACGGCAACCCGGGCAACGGCCTGTGGATGATCGTGATGTCGTGCATCGTGTACGGCATGGCATTCGACTTTTTCAACATCTCCGGCTCGCTGTTTGTCGAGGGGCAGAGCGACCCGTCGATCCGCGCCAGCGCGCAGGGCCTGTTCATGCTGATGACCAACGGCATCGGCGCGATCCTGGGCAGCTCGATCAGCGGCTGGATCATCGACCTGTGGTTTACCGCCGCGGACGGGTCCAAGGACTGGCGCGGCATCTGGCTGGCTTTTGCGGCCTACGCGTTGGTAGTGGCCGTGCTGTTTGCCATTTTGTTCCGCCATCGCCACGTGCCGGAGGCATTGAAGGCGGAGATTCGGCATTAGGGATTCGGGATTCGCAAAAACAAAGGCACTGCGGCGCGATGCTTCAGCAAATCCCGAATCCCCAATCCCGAATCCCGTCATTACAATGCGCGGATGCGTATCGGCCCCTACCTGATCGATCCACCCGTGGTGCTCGCCCCCATGGCGGGCGTCACAGACAAGCCGTTCCGGCTACTGTGCAAGCGGCTGGGCGCGGGCCTTGCCGTGTCGGAGATGACCACCGCCGATCCGCGCCTGTGGCATACGCGCAAGTCGCTGCAGCGGATGGATCACGATGGCGAGCCCGAACCGGTCAGCGTGCAGATCGCCGGCTACGACCCCACGATGCTGGCCGAAGCGGCGCGATTCAACGTGGCCAACGGCGCGCAGCTGATCGATATCAACATGGGTTGCCCGGCCAAGAAGGTGTGCAACGTGTGGTCCGGTTCCGCGCTGCTGCAGGATGAACCGCTGGTGGCGCGCATCGTGAAAGCCGTGGTGGACGCGGTCGAGGTGCCAGTGACGCTGAAGATCCGCACCGGCTGGAATCGCGACAACCGCAACGCGCTGAACATCGCCCGCATCGCCGAGGATGCCGGCATCGCCGCGCTGGCCGTGCACGGTCGCACCCGCGCCGACAAATACGAAGGCGAAGCCGAGTACGACACCATCGCCGCGGTAAAGGCCGCCGTGCGCATTCCCGTACTGGCCAATGGCGACGTGTGCTCGCCGCAGCAGGCGAAACATGTGCTGGATGTCACCGGCGCCGATGCGGTGATGGTGGGCCGCGGGGCGCAGGGGCGGCCGTGGATCTTTCGCGAGATCGCCCATTACCTGGCCACAGGCGAACGGCTGCCCGAGCCGACGCCGGCCGAGGTTGCCACGATCCTGCTGGGCCACCTCGACCAGCTCTATGCGTTCTACGGCGAGCAGCAGGGCGTACGCATCGCGCGCAAGCATCTGGGCTGGTACGCGAAGGACCGGCCCGAGAACGCCGCCTTCCGCCAGGTCGCCAACCGGGCGGAAACCGCCGCCGAGCAACGCCGACTGACCCGCGATTATTTCGCCGCGCTTGGCGACGCCAGCGCGCTGGCCGCTTGATTCACCTGCCGCTTCAGTCGGTGCCCGCAGGCACCCAATGCCGGTGCAGCCTTTGCGCCAGCGCATCGAGCAGGAAACCCAGCGCGCCGATCAGCACGATCGCCGCCATCAGCTCCGAATAGGCCAGCCGGTCGCGCGTATCGAGGATGAAATAGCCCAGGCCGGAGCTGACGCCCAGCATTTCGCAGGGAATCAGCAGGATCCAGATCATGCCGATGGCCACCCGCACGCCGGTGAGCACGTGGCCCAGGGTGCCGGGCACCACGATGCGCCACAGGATTTCGCCACGGGTGGCGCTGAGGCTGCGCGCCAGCAGCAACCAGCGCGGGTTGAGCTGACGCACGCCCGCGGAGGTGTTGAGGATGATTGGCCAGACTGCCGTGATGGTCAGCAGGAAATAGATCGGCGCATCGCCAATGCCGAAGATCATCACCGCGATCGGCATCCACGACAGCGGCGAGATCATGCGCAGGAACTGGAACGCGCCACTGGTGCCACTGTCCAGCGCGCGCGAACTGCCTACCGCCACACCGATCGGCACGCCCAGCGCCAGCGCCGCCAGCAGGCTCACCATGACGCGCCTCAGGCTGGTCAGCGTGTGCTGGGTCAGCTCGTTCCGTGCCAGCAGGTCGTACAGGCTGTGAAAGGTATCGCTGGGGCTGAGCGCGCCGGCCAGCGGCATGCTCTTGCCCAGCACGTGGATGCCCAGCGACCACAGCACCAGCAGCACGAACAGGCCGAACAGGCTCAGCCCGATACGGGCACTGGAACGGTGGAAGGGGATGCTTGTTGCGTTCATGGAGTTGCAGCCTGCATGCGGACGCCGCGCCATGCGGCGAGCGGCGGCGGCATGGCGTTACGGGTTCAGGTGGTGATGTGTTCTTGGCGGGTGAAACCTTCGGGCAGGCCGAAGGCCG
>DATJCF010000380.1:0-6347 GCA_035514935.1 Rhodanobacter sp.
GTTCAGCTCGGCGCTGGGCCCGTACAAGGGCGGCCTGCGTTTCCACCCGTCGGTCAACGCCAGCATCATCAAGTTCCTGGGCTTCGAGCAGATCTTCAAGAACGCCCTCACCGGCTTGTCCATCGGCGGCGCCAAGGGCGGTTCGGATTTCGACCCCAAGGGCAAATCCGATGCCGAGGTGATGCGCTTCTGCCAGTCGTTCATGAACGAACTGTATCGCCACATCGGCCCGACCACCGACGTACCCGCCGGCGACATCGGCGTGGGCACGCGAGAGATCGGCTACCTGTATGGCCAGTACAAACGCCTCACCGGCCATTACGAAGGTGTGCTGACCGGCAAGGGACTGAACTGGGGCGGCTCGCTGGGCCGCAAGGAAGCCACCGGCTACGGCACGGTCTATTTCGCGCAGCACATGCTGCAGGCGCGCGGTGAGGATTTCGAGGGCAAGGCCTGTCTGGTGTCCGGCGCCGGCAATGTGGCGATCTATACCATCGAGAAGCTGTACCACCTGGGCGCGCGGCCGATCACCTGCTCCGATTCGCTCGGCACGATCCACCACCCGGCCGGCATCAATCTGGAAACGTTGAAGCTGCTGAAGGAGGTCAAGCGCGCCTCGTTGAGCGAGTACACGGCGCACCACCCCGACGCCACCTATATCCCGCGCTGCGACTACCCCGAAGACGGCCATGCCGTGTGGCGGATCAAGGCGGACGCCGCGTTCCCCTCGGCCACGCAGAACGAAGTCACCGCCGCCGATGCCAGGGCGCTGCTGGCCAACGGCGTCACCTGCATTGCCGAAGGCGCCAACATGGGCTCCACCGCGGACGCCATCGACATCCTGCTGGCAAGCAAGATCGCCTACGGCCCGGGCAAGGCGGCCAATGCGGGCGGCGTCGCCACCAGCCAGCTGGAAATGGCGCAGAACAGCGGCATGCAGCAATGGACCATGGAGCGGGTCGACTGCAAGCTGCATGAAATCATGTCCGGCATCTACCAAAGCTGCACCGCCGCCGCCGAGGAATTCGGCCAGCCGCACAACCTGGTGCTGGGCGCCAACATCGCCGGTTTCCGCAAGGTGGCCGATGCGATGATCGATCAGGGCGTGTACTGAGGCGTCGCGGCGGGATTCGGGATTCGGGATTCGGGATTCGGGATTCGGGATTCGGGATTCGGGAAAGCATCGCGTGCCAGCGCAATGTCTGTGGGAGCGGCTTCAGCCGCGATACTTCTGCTCTGAATTAGTGGGAGAGCATCGCGACTGAAGTCGCTCCCACAAGCCTCAGCGGCAGGCGTCGATCGCTTCGCTGAGGCGCTCGACGCCGATCACCTGCATGTCGCCCACCTTGCCCTTCTTCGGCGCATTGGCCTTGGGCACGATCGCCTGGCGGAAGCCATGATGTGCGGCTTCCTTCAGGCGCTCCTCGCCGTTGGGCACCGGGCGGATCTCGCCCGACAGGCCGACTTCGCCGAAGGTGATCATGTGCTCCGGTAGCGGCCGGTCGCGCAACGATGACAGCACCGCCAGCAGCACCGGCAGGTCGGCCGCGGTCTCCTGCACGCGGATGCCGCCCACCACGTTGACGAACACGTCCTGGTCGTAGGCCGCCACGCCGCCATGGCGGTGCAGCACGGCCAGCAGCATCGCCAGCCGGTTCTGCTCCAGTCCCAGGGTGACGCGACGCGGATTGCCCAGCGACGATTGGTCGACCAGCGCCTGCACTTCCACCAGCAGCGGCCGCGTGCCTTCGCGCGTCACCATCACGGCGCTGCCCGGGGTCGGGCCCGCATGCGACGACAGGAAGATCGCCGACGGATTCGGCACCTCGCGCAGGCCCTTGTCCGACATCGCGAACACACCCAGCTCGTTGACTGCACCGAAGCGGTTCTTGAACGCGCGCAGCACGCGGAAGCGGCTGCCCGATTCGCCCTCGAAATACAGCACCGCATCGACCATGTGCTCCAGCACGCGCGGACCGGCGATGCCGCCCTCCTTGGTGACGTGGCCGACCAGGAACACGCTGGTGCCGGTTTCCTTGGCGAAGCGGGTGAGCTTGGCCGCTGATTCGCGCACCTGCGACACCGAGCCGGGCGCGGCGGTCAGCAACTCGGTCCAGATGGTCTGGATCGAGTCGATCACCAATACCCGCGGCCGTGTCGTCGACGCCTGTTCCAGGATGCGCTCGATGCAGGTCTCGGCCAGCGCCTGCAGCGGTGCCAGCGGCAGGTCCAGCCGCTGCGCACGCGATGCCACCTGCGACAGCGATTCCTCACCGGTGACATACACGCTGGGCAGATGCGCGCCCAACGTGCCCAGCATCTGCAGCAGCAAGGTCGACTTGCCGATGCCCGGGTCGCCGCCGATCAACACCACCGAGCCCTGCACCAGCCCGCCACCCAGCACCCGGTCCAGCTCGCCGATGCCGGTCAGCGTGCGCGCTTCGGTGGTCAACGCCACCTCGGTCAACGGCGTGATCTTGGCGGAGCCAGCCGCATGACCGGCGTAATTGGAGCGCTGCGCGCCCGCCGACACGGCCGCCGCGGGCGATGAGGGCGCCAGCACCACCGCACTGAGCGTGTTCCACACACCGCACTCCACACACTGGCCCTGCCACTTGCTGTGCTCGGCACCGCAATCGGTGCAAACGTAGGCGGTCTTGGCTTTGGCCATGCGGAATCCAGCGGTGTAGTGAGGCGTTGAAGCTTAGACGGCAGTCATCGCAGACGGCGAGACACCATGACGGGGATGCTTGTAGGTTTTCGCCGCGCGTGGTTGGCGCTGGCGCTTCGAAAGGTATGGCGCCCCCTCACCCCAACCCTCTCCCCCGCGCTGCGCCCGGGGAAGAGGGAGCGAAGCAGCCCTTCCGAATCCCGAATCCCAAATCCCGAATCACTCATCCCGGCCCTAATCAAAACTCCCCACGAACGAATCCGCCGCGTAGTTCTCGAACTTCGTGTAGTGACCCAGGAAAGTCAGCTTGCAGGTGTCGGTGGGGCCGTTGCGCTGTTTGCCGATGATGATCTCGGCCATGCCTTTGTCCGCCGATTCCTTGTTGTAATAGTCATCGCGGTAGATGAACATGATCACGTCCGCGTCCTGCTCGATGGCGCCGGACTCGCGCAGGTCGGACATCATCGGGCGCTTGTCGGCGCGCTGTTCCAGCGAGCGGTTCAGCTGCGACAGGGCGATCACCGGCACGTTCAGCTCCTTGGCCAGGCCCTTCAGCGAACGCGAGATTTCGGAGATTTCCGTGGCGCGGTTTTCCTTGTTGCCGGGCACCTGCATCAGCTGCAGGTAATCGATCACGATCAGGCCCAGGCCGCCATGCTCGCGGTGCAGACGGCGCGCGCGCGAACGCAGTTCCACCGGCGACAGGCTGGGCGTGTCGTCGATGAAGATCTTCGCCTCGGACAGGATCGCGATGGCGTTGGACACGCGCGGCCAGTCCTCCTCTTCCAGGTCACCGTTGCGCAGGTGCTGCTGGTGGATGCGGCCGATCGAGGAGATCAGGCGAAACGCCAGCTGCGAGGCGGACATTTCCATCGAGAACACCACCACCGCCTTCTTGCTGCGCAGCGCGGCGGTCTCGGCGATGTTCAGCGCGAACGCGGTCTTGCCCATCGACGGGCGCGCGGCCACGATGATCAGGTCCGAGGGCTGCAGGCCCGAGGTGAGGTTGTCCAGGTCGGTGAAGCCGGTGGTGATGCCGGTCAGCTGGCCGCGGTTCTCGTAGCGCTCGGTGAGCAGGCGGAACGCATCCTTCACCGCCTCGCGCATGGAGACGGAATCCTTCTTGCCACGCGCACCGGATTCGGCGATATGGAACACGCGCTGCTCGGCGCTTTCCAGCACCTCCTGCACGCTCTTGCCTTCGGGCCGGTAGCCATCCTCGGTGATCGAGGTGCCCGCATCGATCAGCTGCCGCATCACCGATTTCTCGCGCACGATCTCGGCGTAGGCGGCGATGTTGGCAGCGCTGGGTGTGCTGTTGGCCAACTCGATCAGGTAACTGGCCCCGCCGACCATCTCGGCCAGCCCGTTGCTTTCGAACCAGTCGCCCAGGGTCACGGCGTCGCAGGGCATGCCCTTGTTCGCCAGCTCGTTGATGGCGCGCCAGATCAGGCGGTGATCCTTGCGGTAGAAATCCATTTCCGCCAGCCGGTCGGCCACCTTGTCCAGCGCGTCGGGTGCCAGCATCAGCCCGCCCAGCACCGCCTGCTCGGCGTCGATGGAATGCGGCGGCACGCGCAGCGCCTCGACGGCGGTGGAGGGCGATTTGCGCTCGGGAACGAAGGACATCGATTTACCTCGGAAAGTACCCACGACCGGTGCGCAATGCGCCGACACCTCGCGGATGGATATACCTGCCATCATGCGCGGCGGCGTCTCAGCCGTCGAGACAACAACTCTGTGGAAAACCTGTGGGTTGTTGTGGATAAGAGGGCGGGGGAAGGATGGGTGCGGCCCGGTTCCCGCGACATGCCCTTCGACTTCGCCGCTGCGCGGCTACGTTCAGGGGGAACGGCGGGAGGTCCGTGGCGCCCTGCGATTGCCCATTCCCTATTCCCGATTCCCCCCAAAAAAAAACAGGCGCCTTATGGCGCCCGTTTTTTCCACGGCGGCAACGATTACTTGTCGCTGACCACGATCACCTTGACGGTGGTCTGCACATCGGCGTGCAGGCTGATCACCACGTCGTACTCGCCGGTGTTGCGAAGCGGGCCTTCGCCCAGAATCACTTCACCCTTGTGGACGTCGTTGCCGGCGGCGGTCAGCGCCGCGGCGATATCGCGCGGGCCGACCGAGCCGAACAGCTTGCCTTCGGCGCTGGCGTGGGCGGAGATCGTGACCGAGGCCTCGGCCAGCTTCGCCTTGCGCGCTTCCGCTTCGCTCAGCATGGTGTTGGCCTTGGCCTCGTACTCGGCGCGGCGCTGCTCGAAGGCTTCGAGGTTGGCGGCGTTGACGCGTACGGCCTTGCCCTGCGGCAAGAGGAAGTTGCGACCATAGCCCGGCTTCACGGTGACCTTGTCGCCAAGGTTGCCGAGATTGCGGACTTTCTGCAGAAGAATGAGTTCCATGGGAATTCCTGTTCGTTAGCACCGGTGTGGCCCGGCGCAGCCAGAGGACGGGTGTCCGAAGAGACGGGATTCGGGAGACGGGATTCGGGATTTGGAAAAGCGCGATGCGGCGAGCCGCTGCTTTACCTAATCCCGAATCCCCAATCCCGAATCCCGGACGACGTCATCAGACGTCGTGGTTGTCGGTATACGGCAGCAGCGACAGGAAGCGGGCGCGCTTGATGGCGGTGGCCAGCTGGCGCTGGTAGCGCGCCTTGGTGCCGGTGATGCGGCTGGGCACGATCTTGCCGTTCTCGGTGACGTACTGACGCAGGGTGTTGAGATCCTTGTAGTCGATCTCCTTCACGTCTTCGGCAGTGAAGCGGCAGAACTTGCGGCGGCGGAAAAACTTGGACATGGTCTTGGGTTCCTATCAGTCGTCGCTGTCGCGATGGTTGTCGTCGCGGTCACGGCCGCGGCCTTCGCCGTCACCCTCGTCGTCACGGCGACGGGTGGTCTTGGCGTCGTCCTTTTCCTTCGACTTCAGGATGAAGGACGGCTCGGTATCGGCTTCGTCGCGACGCACCACCAGGTGGCGCAGCACGGCATCGTTGAAGCGGAAACCCGACTCCAGTTCGTTCAGCGCGTTCTGGCCAACTTCGATGTTGAGCAGCACGTAGTGCGCCTTGGCCAGGTTCACGATGGGATAGGCCAGCTGACGACGGCCCCAGTCCTCGAGACGATGGATCTTGCCACCGTCCGCTTCGATCAGCGACTTGTAGCGCTCGATCATCGCCGGAACCTGTTCGCTCTGGTCAGGGTGGACCAGAAACACGATCTCGTAATGACGCAGGGTCATTGTGGGTTGACTCCTTGTGGATGCGGCCGGATGGCCTCGCAGCCTCCCGCCGTGGCGGTGAGGCAAGTGTGCTGCCCGCCAGGATTGGCGCGGACAGAAGCGGGATTGTAAGCCGGCGGCGCGGCAACCCGCAAGTCGTTGAAGCACAAGTCGTTGGGAGAACGAGGGACGCCGTCCGTCCGGTGCCGGCTCAGCCGACCGTGAAGCTCTCGCCGCAACCGCAGGCGCCGGTGGCGTTGGGATTGTGGAACACGAAGCTGGCGTTCAGACCCTGGCGCTGGAAATCGATCACCACACCCTCGACCAGCGCCACGCTGGTGTCGTTGATGATCAGCGGCAGGCCGTCCACCTCGACCATCTGGTCGCCGTCACCGACGGTGTCGGCCAGATCCACCACATAGGCGAAGCCGGAGCAGCCGGTGCGCTTGAC
>DATJCF010000381.1:0-4614 GCA_035514935.1 Rhodanobacter sp.
AGCATGCGGTCGGCTTCGTCCAGGATCAGCGTTTCCACGCCGGACAGGTCCAGCGTGCGCTGCTGCATGTGGTCCATCAATCGACCGGGGGTGGCAATGACGACGTCCACGCCACGGCGCAGCGCGTTGATCTGCGGACCCATGCTGACGCCGCCGAAGATGGTGGTGGCGCTGACCTGCATGTGCTTGCCGTAGCTGCGCATGTTGTCGTGGATCTGCGCGGCCAGCTCGCGGGTGGGGGTGAGGATCAGCGCGCGCGGGCGGCGCGTCATGGTCTGGCCGCTGGTGGAAAGCTTCTGCAGCAACGGCAGCGCGAACGCGGCGGTCTTGCCGGTGCCGGTCTGGGCGGCGGCGAGCAGGTCGTGGCCTTCCAGCGCGGCCGGAATGGCGGCGGCCTGGATCGGGGTTGCCTGCGTGTAGCCGTATTCGGCAAGCGCACGCAACAACGCGGGCGCAAGGCCCAGCGAATCAAAAGACATGTAACACTCCTGAGCAACCCGGAGTGTTCATACCGTGTTGCAGACTAAGGGGGAAAGGGCGGCGATGCCGCAGCAATCAGGGGGACTGCGCCGCCGAGTATAACGGGTCGAGGCCGCTCACGCGCGTTTTTGTTCTGTGTCGTGAAATCGGGCCACCAGGAGGTAGCTGTTGTACGGCGTGCGACCGCGCAGGGAGCTCACCTGCACGTCGAGGCCGGCCCGGCGCAGCGGCGCGCACAGTTCCTCCGCATCCGGGTAGTGCTGCGCACCGCCGGGGATCCAGCCCGACACGCGCAGGAAGAACTCCTCCACCCGGGTGGCGTGGAAACGCCAGTTGGGCTCGCGCAGCACGTTGCGGATCACCAGCGTTCCCGCCGGAGCCAGATGCGCGATCGCCACCTGCAACAACGCCTGCTGCTTGGTGGCGGTCAGGTAGTGCAGCACGTCCAGCAGCGTCACGTGGCCATGCACCGGTGGCAGCGTGACGGCATCGGCGCAGCGCAAGTCCATCTGCTCGCCCAGGCCTGCGGCCGCCGCGGCTTCGCTTGCGGCGGTGATCTTGCGCGGGTCGTGGTCGACGCCGATGTAGGGGGCTCGCATCCCCGCAGCCTGCAGGTACTGGCCCAGTAGGGCGATGCCGCAACCGATGTCGAGCAGCGGCAGCGACGAACCGCGCAGCAGATGGTCCACGGCGTCGTAGGCCGGATCGCAGGCGAGTTTCCAGCGCGCATACCATTGGTGGCCACGGTGGGCGTAATGGTGGGCGATACCGTTTCGCTGTGCGCGGTCGAGCGCCATGCCTGTCTCCATTGCCGTGGGGGAAGCGCCCGCATTTGCCGGTTGCGGCAGGCACTGCGCGTTGCAATGTCCGGGTGCGGCGTGACGGGCGGATGATGGCCGCTGATGGCAAGGTGGCGCCGCAGGGTCCCGGCGAGCCAAGGGTAAGCTAGAATCCGTCGTTTGTTCCCATCGACGAGACAGGCAATGAAGGCTGGCAAGGACAAGGTCATCGCGTTCCACTACACCCTCACGGTGAACGGCGAAGCGGTGGAAAGCTCGCGCGACCGCGATCAGCAGCTGTGGATTTTGCTGGGCCACGGCCAGCTGATTCCGGGGCTGGAAACTGCGCTGGAAGGCCACGAAGCCGGCGAGACGCTGGCGGTCGACGTGTCACCGGAGGAAGGTTACGGTGTGCGCCAGGAAGGTCAGGTCCAGCGCCTGTCGAAGAAGTACGTACCGCAGGCCAACCGCCTCAAGCCCGGCGACGTCACCGTGCTGCGGATGAAGGAAGGCGGCCAGCGCGCGGTCACCGTGCACAAGGTGGGCATGAGCACCATCGACGTGGACATGAACCACCCGATGGCCGGCCAGACGCTGCATTTCGACGTGAGCATCGGTGAAGTGCGCGAGCCGACCGAGGATGAGCTGAAGCACGGGCATGCGCATGCGCCGGATGCCGTGGCGCACTGAGCACCGAGCGACGGCTGGAACGAAAAACGGCACCTCGCGGGTGCCGTTTTTCGTTCCAGCCATGCAACCTGTAGGAGCGACTTCAGTCGCGACCCGGCATCACTGCAGCCTCGGTCGCGGCTGAAGCCGCTCCTACAGGGGGTGCGGCGCGTTCTCCAGCTCGACCAGCCGCTGCGGCGTTCCCACATCGATCCACTTGCCGCGGAAATGGCTGCCGCTGACCGCATCGCCGGCCATCGCCGCGCGCAGCAGCGGGGCCAGCTTGAAACGTGGTGGACGGGTCTCGCCCGAGTCCACCACCTCGCGCCAGTTTCGCAGCAACTGCGGGCGATAGACGCCGATGCCGCTGAAGGTCAGCCGCGGCGCACCGGCGTCGTGCACAAGACCTTGCACATCCAGCGCGAAATCGCCCTCGGGATGATGCGGCGGGTTGTCGACCAGCAGCAGATGGGCGAGGCCAGCCGGTTCGGCGGGCAGGGCGGCGAAATCGGCGTCGCTCCAGATATCCCCGCTCACCGCGATGAACGGGTCGGGGCCCAGCAAGGGCAGCGCGTTGAGCATGCCGCCGCCGGTTTCCAGCGGTTCGTCGCCCTCGTAGGCATAACGGATGCGCAGGCCCCAGCGCGAGCCGTCGCCCAACGCGGCGGGGAATTGCTCGGCCAGGTGCGAGGTGTTGATCACCACGTAGTTCACGCCGGCGGCCGCCAGCTTTTCCAGGTGCCAGACGATCAGCGATTTGCCACCCGCAGACAGCAGCGGCTTGGGCGTGGTGTCGGTCAGCGGCCGCATGCGTTCGCCACGGCCGGCGGCGAAGATCAGTGCGTGTCTCATGCGGTCGTCACCTGGCGCAGGTCGCGCGTCCCCACGCAGCGCTGCAGCAGCGCGGCCAGTTCGGCCAGTTCGGGGTAACGCGCGGCGACGTCGATGACGTAGTCGTACACGCGCGGCAGGTCGTCGAGGTAGCCGGGTTTGCCGTCGCGATAGCAGAGGCGGCAGAAGATGCCGAGCACCTTGATGTGGCGCTGCAGGCCGGTCAGGTCGAACCAGCGCAGGAACTGGCCGCGATCCACCGAGCCGTCGATCAACTGGGCGGTTTGCAGGTGCAGCCGATAGCCGTCCGCCCACGCTTCCACCCGCTGGTGATCCCACGCGATATAGCAGTCGCGCAACAGCGAGGCGAGGTCGTAGGTGATCGGGCCGATCAGGGCGCCCTGATAATCGATGATGCCGGGATTGGGCAGTCGCGTGGCGATGTTCTGCGGCTGGTCGTGCGGCACGATCAGCAGGTTGCGGCTGTGGTAATCGCGATGCACGAAGCCTTGCGGCTGCGCCAGCGCGTTGTGCAGCAGGGTAGTGAAGCCCGCTTCCAGCACGTCCCATTCCGCACAGCTCGGCGTGTGTCCCAAATGCTGGCGCAGGAACCACTCCGGCATGAGCTCCAGCTCACGCAGCAGGAAGTCGCGCGTGTAGTGCTGCATGCCGTCGGTATCCACATCGCGCTGCATGCGCAGCAGCGCCCGCAACGCGTCGCCGTACAAGGCGTCGACGGTGGCATCGTTCAGCGCGGGCAGATACAGCTGCGAGCCCAGATCCTCGATCAGCAGAAAGCCCTGCTGCAGATCCTGTGCGCGCACCGCCGGCACGTGCAGGCCGGCGTCGGCCAGGCGGTTGCCGATGGCCAGCCACGGCGCGGGGTCTTCCAGCGCTGGCGGCGAATCCATCACGATCCAGCTGCGCCCGTCATGCCGGGTACGCCAGTAGCTGCGGAAGCTGGCGTCGGTCGAGGCAGGCGTGAGCTCGATGGCGTCGTCGTCCAGCACCTGGCGGGTCCAGGCGAGGCGGGCGGCGTGGCGTTCGGGGGTGGGGGTCATAGCGCCAGCTTAGCGAGGCGCATGGGCGGTAGAAAGCGAACCGGCGCGGTTTTACTCATTCACCGTCCGCCGCCATGTGGTGTGTCGTGGCGCGACACCCGATGCGATTGTCTAACGTTGGGGTTCTCTCATAGCATCCGCATCATGCTTGCGCCGTTGCCCTTGCTGACCCGATTTCGCCGCCGCTCCCGCGGTACGGGCTGGCTGTGTGCGTTGTTGATCATGCTGAAGCTGGTGATCGCCACGGGTTGCCTGGCCAACGATGCGGTGACTGCCCCGCTGGCTGCCGTGCCGGTGGCGGCGCTGGCTGCTGACATGGCCAGTGTCGATGTGACGGTGGCTGCGGACACTGCCACGTGCTGGCATACGGATGCCGGCGATTGCCATTGCCATTGCGCGCATACCTTGCCGCTGGCCAGCGCTGCATCCATGCGCGGCGTGTTGTTGTGGTCGGCATCGACCTTTGTGGCCACGCTGCCGGCGGTGGTCTCGCCGCCGACGCAGAACGAGTTGCGCCCTCCCATCGCCTGAAACCGCTCCGTTGCGCGAGGCCGTCCTCGGTGGCGCCTCGCTTCGTGACCGTGTTCAGGAGATCGCTCCATGTCTGTTTTACGTTCGGCGCCATTCGGTGCCGCGTGTCTGTTGTACGCGGCACTGCTCGGTGCCGCGCCCCATTCCACGCCGCCATCGGTTGCCGCGGCGCCGTTGCGCGAGGCGTTGCAAGCTGTCTGGCAAGCCAGCCCCGAGGTGCAGGCGGCGCGCGCGGAGCGGGACGCGGCCCGTGCCCGTGCACG
>DATJCF010000382.1:0-6470 GCA_035514935.1 Rhodanobacter sp.
GGTGCTGACATCGCAGCTCACGATGACATGGCCGAAGCCCTCCAGATCCTGGCTGCTCTGAAAATCGTAGTCGCCGAAATTCAGCGGTTGCACGCTCAAGTTGCAGGTTGCCGCGTGGAGCGGCGCCATCACCAGCAAGCCTGTCGCGCCCAGCAGGCACGCCAGCCACTGGCGGGTGGTGCGACGCACAGGCGGATTGCGCGATGGACGACTCATGGATCGATCCCGTGGCAGGTGACCGGCCCCAGGCGGGGCAGCGGATCGGTGGTATCGGGGAAGCTTATCGTCATGTCGCAACGTTGCCCGTTCCAGGTGGCATGCAGATGGCTGGTTTCCGCCAGTCCGGTCAGGTAGACCTCGCCGCGCAGGCCGACCGGAAAAGCCGCCGCGTTGTCGTCGACGGCCACTTCGGCGCCCGCCGGCAGATCACTGCCGTCATCGAGCGTGATGACGACGACCGCGCCGCGCGAACGCGTGACAGGAAATGTCAGCGCCAGCGCGCTCTGGTAATACGGCACCGCATCGAGTTGCAGACCCTTGATTTGCGCATCCATCGGCAGGTCGGCCTGCTCGATGCGGATCGGGTTTTTCTGATACGGGCGCAAGCGCGGCACCAGCGCATAACCGTCGCGGTCGGTGGTACCGACGACCTGGTTGTCGGCATACACGCGCACGTCGGCAAAACCGGGCACCTGGACGACGGCGAAGCTGCCGTCGATGTGGCGGCTGGGAAACACCTTGCCGCTCAGCAGTGCCACGCCGCCGCGCACCGACGCCTGATAAGCCTGGCCATCCCGCGTCGATGCCACGCCAAACGCGTAGGTGCCCACATCGTTTTGCAGCGTGAGATCGGCCTGGCGCGGATCGTTTGCGTCGAGCCCCGCCTGCAGGCGATAGCCCACGCCGGTGCCCACCGGCAGGCTGCGCTGGTATTGCACGGTGCCGCGCGCATCGCCGGCATGGGTCTGGCCGCTGAAGCTGGCGCTGTCCGCTGCGCCCAGCGGCACGGTGAGCGTGAGGGAGAACAACGGCGAAGGATCGCCCCCGAGAAACTGCAGTGCAGACATCGAGAGGTAGCCCAGCACGCCGACCGAACGGCTGTAATTCAAGCCCACCAGTTCGACGTCGTCCTGGCCGCGGAAATCCTGGTGCGTGTAATTCAGGCCCAGCGAACCGAAACGGCCGACGCTGGCGCTGATGAAGGCGCTGGAGGTTTGCCGCGGCGGGCGTGACGTGGGCAGGTAGCCCAACTGGATGAAGCCGTCGGTGGTCAGCTGGGTGCGGGCGCCGTAGCTCAAATAGCGCGACTGGTGTTGAATGCCGAGTTCCATCAGTGCCCCCGTACCGGCGGCATCGTGGCTGCCGGCCACCGACGCCGTCAGCACGCCGACGTTGCCCAGCAACACGGTGCTGCCGATGCCCAGGGTCTGCTGATCATGCGTGGCCTCCACATGCAGCTCGCCGGTGAAGCTGTCGGAGAAGCCACGCCGCTCGGTGGCGGCGGCGACCAGCCGTCCATAATCGTTGCTGGCCAGGCCATAGTTCTCGCGCTCGAAGCCCAGTTCGTAGGAGTAATCGCGCAGCCCCGGCGCCAGCAGGCCGCCGCTGGCGTAGAACGGCTGCGTCACCACCTGTTCGCGCCCGAGCATGTCGCGCACCACCATGCGGATATCGCCCTGGCCGGTAACGATCGGAAGATCCTGGATGGTGAACGGCCCGCTCGGCACCTCGCGCCGCAGTCGCAAGGCATTGTTGACGTAGAAGTCCACGGTCGACGGTTCCGCCGCCACGCCGCCCAGCGTGGGCAGCGGAAAGCTGATGAACCCCGGCTGGGTGGCGAAATTCGTACCCCACTGCACGCCGCCGAACCGCACGCCGCGGCCCCAGCTGCTGGGCGCGCTGATCACGTCGCCGAAGCGCAGGCTGGTCATGTCCGCCGGGCGGTCGTAGGTCCAGGTGGTGTCCAGGCGGGTGCCGCGGCGGTCGCCATCGAGATCGCGCATGAGCCACGTGTTGGAACCGCTCCCCCAACCGCCGAATACCCCCGTTTCCACGAGCGCGCCGGCGTTTGACGCTCCGTGGGAGCCGCGGCCGGCGAACAGGTCGTAGTTGAGGTAACCACCCGATGGCGGGGGCGTCGCCGTATCCGCCGCCCGCGATACGCCGCTGAAGCGCGTGTCGGCGAACAGCGCGGCCGGAACATCGAGCAGCAGCGTGCCCTGGGTGCTGTCGACGCGGTACGTCAATCCGGGAATGGCGGACAACGGCCAGAAGTCGTCGCCGTCATGGGTTACCGCGTCCACCGCAATGGCCCGGATGCGCCAGCGCTGCAAATCCTCCGCGCGCACCAGCACGCGGCCTGCGCTATCGCGCAACACCAGCACTGTGTCGGCGGGCGTGCCGTTGACGTGGACTTCCAGCCAGGCCTCCGCCAGCGCGTCGGAGGTCGCCGGGCCGGCCACGGGCGGCGGGCTGGTCGGGACCGGCGCGGGCGTCGCGGTCACCGCCGGCACCGCTGCAATCGGTACTACCTCCGTTGGCGGGGCGGTCATCCGTGTGGTCGGGACGATATCCACCACGAGCCGGTCGCCGTGGCCATTGGCCGGGGCGATGTGGAAGACCTGTGGCGTCACGGGTGAAGGTGCCAGCAGTTCCAGCCACGTGTGGTCGCCGTCGTGGCGAAGCCGGATGGTGGTCAGGAACGGATTGTCGGCGATCTTGCCGGGCAGGCTCGCCAGGGCGGCGGTCGTCTCCACACGCCCCAGGTCAATGGAGAGTGGGCCGCCCGATTCCGTGGGTTGAGCGATGCCGGCCTTCAGCACCCGGTCCGATTCGAACACCAGCCGCAAGCGGTCGGCGGCGATGGCGACGCCCACCGTGCTGATATGCGCACCAGGGGCGCCTGTCATTGCGGCGGTTGCCGCATGACCATGCTCGGGCAACGCTTCCGGTTGATCGTGCGCCAGCGTGGAGGCGCATGCCGGGGTGGCCTGGCGTTGCGCGGGCGACGCGTACTTCGGCGGCCATTCCCCGGAGCCCGGGTACAGGTCGATGACCAGGCGATTGGCATGGCGTCCGTCCGGCCGCAGCTGGAAGAGTCGTGGGGTGACGGCGGCCGGCGTGGCCAGTTCGAGGCGCGTGCCGGTATCCGTCGGGCAAAGCCTGACGCCGGCGATGAAGGGGTTGTTGGTGCCTACCGCTTTGAGCAAGCCGGCCAGCGCCGGGCTGTTGTCCACGCCATCCAGATCGATGAGCAGTGCGCCGGTGGCCACATCGCGTGTCATCCGGGCGCGGATGGATTGATCGGACACCAGCACCAGCCGGGAATGGTCTGCGTCCAGGCCGACCCGGACGGTACGTACCTCCGCCGCCTGGAGCGGATCGGATGCCATCAGCAGCAACGCCGCGCCGACGAGGACCGCGCTGCTGCGGCACGGGTGGCAGGGGTGGCGCGGCGGCGCCCGCGGCACGTGACGGCGGGCGGCGAGTGGGCACGCATGGGAACTGGCGCTGGCGGGCCACCAGCCGGTCATTGCCCGTCCGCTGAAGGCTCGTCTCGATCCCCGATCCATGCGCGCGCCCTGGCCACGGCGCTAGCGGTCGGCCACGACCAGCTCGGCCTGCACCGTGCGGGCATCATCCTGAGCCACGAGCCGCAAGGTGGTGCCGCTTGCCACGCTGGCATCGACCAGCCACTCGTGCAATGCGCCGGGAAGCACATAGACGGCGGTGCTCGGCATGGGCAAAGGCCTGGCGCCCGCGGCGGAAAGCTTGAATCCGCTCAGGCGGACATGCGCCTGGCCCGCATTGGTCGCACTGATGAGGATATGGCCGTCCCCCGTGCGGAGGGCTTGCCACTGCAAGCGGGAGTTGGCTGGCGTCGTGGGCAGCACGAATAACGGCAGGCTGACTTGCAAAGCCATCTGCAAGCCATTGAAGCCGGGCTTGGGCGGCGGTGGGATCTCGCGCAGGAACAACCGGTAGGCGCGCTCGCCACGGGCATCCGGAGGCATTCGCGAACCAACCCGGATGGTCTGGCTACCGCCAGCGGGGATAGTGAAGATCGGAGGAGTGGCCAGGATCTCCGGTGCGGGAAGATAGGTGTCCTTGCCGCCTGGCTGCGACCAGGCCAAAGCCTCCAACTGGATGACGACGGGGCCCGCCCCCGTGTTGCGCACCGTCAGCGCGCTCACCGGCTTGCCCGCCGAGAGCGTGGGGTTGATCGGGCTCACCTGGAACGAACCGGCTGACGCCATCCCCGCCCCCAGGAGAAAAAGTGCCAAGCCGCAAGCGGCTTGGCGGAGTAGCGATGTCATCATCATCAGAAGGTGACGGTGGCAACCACGACGTCCGAGTAGGCGCCCACGGGGACGTTTTGATCCTCGGCGATCCGCCCGTACACGGGGGTGGTAACCAGCAGACCGGTGCCGGCAGCCAAGGCAAGGCCAGTCGTGTCATCCCACACGGTGGTATGCGTATTCTCCGTGTAGATTTCATAGGACAGGTCATTGGTCCCGTCGGACATGTTCCGGACCGCGCCAGCGGCATTGTTGCCCAGGCTCAACGTGATCACGGGAGCCGAGCCGTTGGAACAGGTCGTGTCGATCCCGCCTTGCACGTCGAGAGGAGTGGCCTTGTTGACGACGATCGGGTCGTAATTGCCGAAGGCGAGATCCGTGGAAACGGCGATGGTGCAACTGGCGACGACATTGGCGGTCACGTTCATATTGGCAGTAGCCGGAGCTGCGACAGCCGCGCTACTGACCGCAGCGAATGCCACGGCCAATGCCGCGGCCACGGTGGAACGCGTAAAGCGGGTGGTGGTTTGCATGTTTGTTTTCCCCTGTAAGCAACGTTGCGGCGCATGAAAAGCCTGCGCCAGGCTGTATTGAAACCATTTGCAAGAAATGGGCTAAAACGTGATTTTTCGAGGCGAATGGAAAGTTGCGAGTCATTAAATGTGATGTACATCTCATTTTCTTGCGATTCGGGGAGGCCAATTCGTCAGCTTGGCTTTGAACGGTATCTCCCTTATCAATTTCATCGGCGCCAAGGGAAAACTCTTGAGACTGTTCGCAGGAATCGCCGCCGATGCGATCGCGTGAAAGGACAGACGATTAAAGCTCACAGGGTCGGCGCTCTTGCCGAGCAGCTCGGCGCCCTTGCCGAGCAGCTATTCTCAAGCTTGTTTCGCAGTCTTCATATTCGATGTTTGCCTCACATCCCCGGTGCAATTCGTTTGTCATGGGTCATGCCGCGGCCGGCATTCAAATCGCCAACGTCTCGCCATGGAGCGGGGAGATGTCTTTTGATCGGTCACACGCGTGCATCGACCGCAATCTCCACGGAGTCTGAGTCATGCGTATTCTGGTTGTGGGGGCCGGTGCCACCGGCGGTTATTTCGGCGGGCGTCTGCTGCAGCACGGGCGCGCCGTCACCTTCCTGGTGCGCGAGCGTCGTGCGGCGCAATTGGCGCAGCATGGCCTGGCGATCCACAGCTTCGCCGGCGATGCGAACCTGCCGGCGCCGCCGACCTTAGTGGCGAGCGAGTTGCGCGAGCCCTGCGACCTGATCCTGCTGAGCTGCAAGGCCTACGGCCTGGAGCAGGCGATGGTCGACATCGCGCCGGCGGTGGGGCCGGATACCGCAATCCTTCCGCTGCTCAACGGCATGCGCCAGCTCGACCTGCTGGAGGCGCGCTTCGGCGCGCAGCATGTGCTGGGGGGGCAGTGCGTGATCGCCGCCACGCTGGATGCGGATGGCGCCGTGCTGCATCTGAATCAGACGCACGGCCTCACCTTTGGCGAACGCGATGGCAGTGCCTCCGAACGCATGCAGCGAATCACACGCGAACTGAGCGATGCCGGTTTCGACGCCCGCCCAAGCCAGCACGTGCTGCAGGACATGTGGGACAAATGGGTATTCCTGGCGTCGCTGGCCGGCATCACCTGCCTGATGCGTGGCCCGGTCGGCGATATCGTCGCCGCACCTGGCGGCACCGCAGCAGCGCTGGCGCTGCTGGAAGAGTGCCGCGCGGTGGCGGAACACGCCGGCCACGCGCCGGGCGAGGCCACCTTGCAACGGGCTCGCGGGATACTCACCGAAGCTGGTTCATCCCTCACCGCGTCGATGCTGCGCGACCTGCAGCATGGCCATGCGATCGAGGCGGACCACGTCATCGGCGACATGCTGGCGCGCGCCGATCCGCAGCCTGCGGCGGCGTCGCTGCTGGCGGTGGTTTACGCGAATTTGAAGGTGTACGAGGCGGGCAGGACGGATACACGACCAGCCTGATGATTTGCCATTCAGCCATTCAGCCATGCGCCAGGAGTGTCCAGGCCCATCCGCCACATGTCGCAGATCATGGTGGCGGAACGCGGCCGCCCACTATCATTCCCGGCATGACGGAAACTGAAGCCCTGACCTTTCGCGCGGCACGCGCCGCCGATGCGGCCGCCATCGTCGACCTG
>DATJCF010000383.1:0-1547 GCA_035514935.1 Rhodanobacter sp.
CGCTCCACGTCGTCACGCTTCAGGCCCCGCAGCAGCAGACCGGCATTGTCGCCGGCCTGACCCTGGTCCAGCAGCTTGCGGAACATTTCCACGCCGGTGACGGTGGTCTTCTGCGTATCGCGGATGCCGATCACTTCGACTTCGTCGCCCACCTTGATGATGCCGCGCTCGATACGACCGGTCACCACGGTGCCGCGGCCCGAGATCGAGAACACGTCTTCCACCGGCATCAGGAACGGCTTGTCGATCGTGCGCACCGGCTCCGGAATGTAGCTGTCCAGCGCATCGACCAGCTTGATGATCGACGGCACGCCGATCTCGCTCTGGTCGCCTTCCAGCGCCTTCAGCGCCGAACCGTGGATGATCGGCGTGTCGTCGCCCGGGAAGTCGTACTTGCTCAGCAGCTCGCGCACTTCCATCTCGACCAGCTCGAGCAGCTCGGCGTCGTCGACCATGTCGGCCTTGTTCAGGTACACGATGATGTACGGCACGCCGACCTGACGCGACAGCAGGATGTGTTCGCGGGTCTGCGGCATCGGGCCGTCAGCGGCCGAGCACACCAGGATCGCGCCGTCCATCTGCGCCGCACCCGTGATCATGTTCTTCACATAGTCAGCATGGCCCGGGCAGTCGACGTGCGCGTAATGGCGATTCGGCGACTCGTATTCGACGTGCGAGGTCGAGATCGTGATGCCACGCGCCTTCTCTTCCGGCGCGCGATCGATCGCGCTGTAATCCTTGAACTCGCCACCAAAGCGTTCCGCGCCAACCTTCGTCAGCGCCGCCGTCAGCGTCGTCTTGCCGTGATCCACGTGACCAATCGTGCCGACGTTGACGTGCGGCTTGGTGCGTTCGAATTTACCCTTTGCCATGACTCAAACCTCGAAAGAACTGTTATTCGGAAAATTATCTGCAGAGCGAAAACGCCCTGATCAGGCCTTGTGCATGACCTGCTCGGCGACGTTGCTCGGCGCTTCGGCGTAATGGTCGAATTCCATCGTGAACGTGGCGCGTCCCTGGGTCAGCGACCGGATCGTGGTGGCATAACCGAACATCTCGCCCAGCGGAACCTCGGCGTTGATGGTCTTGCCCGACGGCGTGTCTTCCTGGCCGGTGAGCATCCCGCGACGCTTGCTGATGTCGCCCATCACGTCGCCCATGTAGTCCTCCGGCGTCACGATCTCGACCTTCATGATCGGCTCCAGCAGCACCGGGCTGGCCTTGGCGAAGCCCTGCTTGAAGGCCATCGATGCTGCCAGCTTGAACGCCATTTCCGACGAGTCGACGTCATGGTACGAACCGAAGACCAGCTTCACCTTGACATTGACCACCGGGAAGCCGGCGAGCGGACCGCTGGTGATGGTTTCGCGCAAGCCCTTCTCGACCGAAGGAATGAATTCCTTCGGAATCACGCCACCCGTGATGTCGTTGATGAACAGGAAGTCGTCCTTGATCGTGGCGGCGAGCTTCTCGTCCGCGCGATCCTCGGCACTGATCGGCGACATCTCGATGACGACATGGCCGTACTGGCCCTTGCCGCCCGACTG
>DATJCF010000384.1:0-4568 GCA_035514935.1 Rhodanobacter sp.
TGACGATTTCGCCCACCACCCCACCGCCATCGCCACCACGCTGGCGGGGTTGCGCGCAAAGGTCGGGGCAGGGCGCATCCTGGTGGCGCTGGAGCCGCGCTCCAATTCCATGCGCCAGGGCGCGCATGCCGCCGCGCTGGCGCCGTCGCTGGCCGATGCCGACGCGGTGGTTTTCCTGCAGCGCCCCGATCTGCCGTGGAATGCGGCCGAGGTCACCGACGCGCTGCAGGGCCGCGGCACCACCGCGCCCAGCGTCGACGCCCTGCTCGCGGATCTGCAGGCACTGGCGCGGCCTGGCGACCAGGTGGTGTTCATGTCCAACGGCGGCTTCGACAACGCACCGCACCGCTTTGTCGAGCGGATGGCGAAACAGTAACTTCCGCCCGCGTCTCGGCGTGCGCTGTGGCTTGCGTTCATGCGACGGCTTGTGACTAACTCGAACGCATGGCCGGCCCCGCTCCTCTCCCCGATGTGCCGTTGTTTCCGCTGCGCACCGTGCTGTTTCCCGGCGGGCAGCTGGCCTTGCGCATTTTCGAGCCGCGCTACCTGGACATGGTGCGCGAATGCGCACGGCAGGACAGCGGCTTCGGCATCTGTCTGATCCTGCAGGGGCGCGAGACCGGCGCGCCAGCGATTCCCGCCGCGGTGGGCACGATCGCCCGCATCACCGATTTCCATACCGGCGGTGACGGGCTGCTGACGATCGTGGTCGAGGGTGGTGCGCGTTTCCGTGTCGACCGCACCCGCGCGCGCTCCGATGGCCTGCTGCGTGGCAGCGTGGCGATGTGGCCGCCCGAACCGCAGCAGGAGGTCCCTGTGGAATTCGCGCTGCTGCAGAGCATCGCCGAGCGACTGGTGGAAACGATGACGCCGCAGTCCCGCCACGCGCCGCGTTCGATGTACGACGACGCCGGCTGGGTCGGATTCCGCCTTGCCGAGCTGCTGCCGCTGGACGTGGAGGAGCAGCAGCACATGCTGGAGCTGACCGACCCCTTGCAGCGGCTCGCCGACCTGCGGGACGTGCTGCCCCGGTTCCAGAAATCCTAGGCCGCGTAGGCCGATTGGGGCAGGCCGGAAGGCCAGTGCCCAACTGGCTGAAAGCACACTGATTCTTCACGCCACGACGGCGCATCATTAGCGCTCGGTGTGGTGCGTTCTGAACGGCCGGATGGCGTGCAGGAGCATTACGGGTGCGACAAGGACATGGAGCAGCTGCGGAAGGGGGCCGGGTTGCCTGAACCGAGGTTTCTGGTGCACGCCAGAGCCTGGGCGGGAGGGGCAAATGGTCAATGGCAGCCGGGGTTGCGTGGTGTGGTTCGGCCGCCCCGCCGAACATGAGCGTGACATCCTGATCCGGGCCGGCTGGCAGATTCGCCGGGTCGGCACCGCGGTTGGCGTGGATACGGGGGCGCACCAGGGTGACGGTGTGGTCGCGCTGGCCGACATGCGCCACTGCGACGCGCCGGCGCTCGCATCGATGGATCGACTGATGGCCGAGCACAGCAGCATCCCCTGGATCGTGTTGCGCGCACCGGAAACACCCGCGCAGGAGCCGTCGGTGAAACGCGTGCTGGAAAGCGGCCGCGAGATCCTGATGGCGCCGGTCGACATGCCGCAGTTGCTGGAAGCGTTGCGGCGGGCGGGGGGCGCGTCGCGGCAGGACGTCACCAGCGACGATCAACTGGCGGAGATGGTTGGCCGCAGCCCCGCGATGGTCGCCACGGTGGCCAGCGTGCACAAGTTTGCGCCCGTTGAGCTGCCCGTATTGATCACCGGCGAGACGGGCACGGGCAAGGAAGTGGCCGCCGCCGCGCTGCATCGCATATCGGCCCGACGTGCCGGGCCGTTCGTGCCGATCAACTGCGGCGCGCTGGCGCCCAACCTGGTGCAGTCGGAGCTGTTCGGCCATGAGCGCGGCGCGTTCACCGGCGCCAACGCGCGGCGTATCGGGCACATCGAAAGCGCCGCAGGCGGCACCGTGTTTCTGGACGAGGTGGGCGACCTTCCGCTGGAGGCGCAAACCAACCTGCTGCGTTTTCTGCAGGAAGGCTCGCTGGAGCGCGTGGGCAGCAGCCAGCCGATCAGCATCGACGTGCGCGTGCTGGCCGCCACCCATGTCGATCTGGAAAAGGCGGTGGCGCAAGGCAGCTTCCGCGAGGATCTGTACTACCGCCTCAATGTCCTGCGCCTGCACATGCCGCCGCTGCGCGAACGCGGTGGCGATGTCGAACTGCTGGCGCAGCATTTTCTGGATCACTTCCGCGAGCAGCACTGCAGCTACGCGCGTGGCTTCAGCAGTGCCGCGCGGCATGCGATGCGCGGCTACTCCTGGCCCGGCAACGTGCGCGAACTGCTGAACCGGGTGCAGCGTGCCGCCGTCGTGGCGGAGGATGCCCTGATCGGCCCGGCGGACCTGGATCTGCGCACCAACGTCGGCATGATCCATCGCAGTCTTGGCTTGGCACGCGTGGCGGCCGAGCGCGACGCCATCGTCACCTGCCTGCGCGAGAGCCAGTTCAACATCAGCGAATGCGCGCGCCGGCTGAGCATCTCCCGGGTCACCGTCTACCGGTTGTGCAAGAAGCATCAGCTTCAGTTGGAGGACATGCGCTGATCCGCTGGCCGCGAGCGTGTGTGCGGGGCGCGACGGGCAACCTCGAAGGTCACGGCTTCAGGTTCCGGCGCCGTACGTGGATAATTGACGGGAAGCCGCCCGCTTGCGGGTGGGCTGACACCATCCCCTTCCGATTCCACGAGGCTTCGCCGATGGCGAAGTCTGGAGCCACTCATGCAATCGCCCAGCCCCAACACGGCATCCCTGATCGACCTCGCCCATTACTGGTTGCCGCTGTATCGACCGCGCGCCATGGTGCTCGACTACGGCAGGGGTTCGCGTCTGTGGGATACCGATGGCAACGATTACGTGGATTTCGGCGCCGGCATCGCGGTGAACTCGCTGGGACACCAGGATCCGGACCTGCTGGCGGCACTGACTGCGCAGGCGCACAAGCTGTGGCACGCCAGCAACGTGTTCTATACCGAACCGCCGCTGCGGCTGGCGGAGGAACTGGTGGCGGCCTCGGGGTTCGCCGAGCGGGTGTTCCTGTGCAACTCCGGCTCCGAGGCAAACGAGGCGGCGATCAAGCTGGTGCGCAAATGGGCGACCGCGCAGGGCCGGCCGCCGGAGCGGCGGGTGATCGTCACCTTCCGCGGCTCCTTTCACGGCCGCACCCTGGGCGCCGTCACCGCCACGGCGCAACCGAAATACCAGCAGGGCTACGAGCCGTTGCCGGACGGTTTCCGCTACCTGGATTTCAACGACGTGCCGGCGCTGGAGGCGGCATTCGCCGCCAATGACATCGCCGCGGTGATGGTCGAGCCGGTGCAGGGCGAGGGCGGTGTCATGCCCGCCGCGCCGGGCTTTCTGAAGCGGGTGCGCGAATTGTGCGACGCGCACGACGCCTTGCTGGTGCTGGACGAAATCCAGTGTGGCATGGGTCGCACCGGCACCTTGTTTGCCCACCCGCAAGACGGCGTAACACCCGACATCGTCACCCTGGCCAAGGCGTTGGGTTGCGGTTTCCCGATCGGCGCGATGCTGGCCGGGCCCAAGGTGGCCGAGGTCATGCAGTACGGCGCACACGGCACCACCTTCGGCGGCAACCCCATGGCGGCCGCGGTGGCGCGCGTCGCGCTGCGCAAGCTGGCGTCACCGGTGTTGCTGGCCAATGTGGAGAAGCAGGGTGCGGCGCTCCGTGCGGGCCTGGCCGCGATCGGCGAGGAAAGCGGCCTGCTCGCCAGTATCCGTGGCCGCGGATTGATGCTGGGTGCGGTCCTGGCTGATGCCTACAGGGGCCGCGCCGGCGAGATCCTGGAATGCGCGGCGAAACATGGTGTGCTGCTGCTGCAGGCCGGGCCGGATGTGCTGCGGCTGGTGCCGCCGCTGAACATCGGCGGCGCCGATGTGGTTGAAGGACTGTCGCGCCTGCGCCTGGCCGTGCAGGAGCTGACGTCCGCCTGATGGATGACGCCTGCCCGTTCTGCGCGATTGCCACCGGTGCGGCGCCGGCCAGCGTGATCCTGGACGATGGCAAGGTGCTGGCCTTCATGGATTGGCGCCAGGCGGTACCGGGCCACGTGCTGGTGATACCACGCCGGCATGTGCCCGATATCTACATGCTGGCCGACGACGAGGCCGCGGCGGTGATGCAGGCGGCCGTGCGGGTGGCCCGTGCGTTGCGTGCCGCGTACGATCCGCCGGGCCTGAACCTGTGGCAGTCGAACGGCGAAGCTGGCGGGCAGGAGGTCTTCCATTTCCACCTGCACGTGCACCCGCGCAGGGTCGACGACGGCCTGCTGCGGGTGTATCCCGAGGGTGTGCCGCCGCAGAGTGATGCGGATCAGCGCGCCGCCATCGCGTGCACGCTCAAGGCGCGACTGGATCATTGATCGGCACCTGCACCTGCACCGGCCGCTCACCGACCGCGTTGCATCATGGTCTTTTTCATCACCCTACGGAGCTGCGATGAAATATCTGCACAGCATGGTTCGCGTACGCGACCTCGACG
>DATJCF010000385.1:0-2731 GCA_035514935.1 Rhodanobacter sp.
TCGACCCGAACGACAAAACCGTGGACGCGCTCATGAAGCTTGATCTCGCCGCTGGCGTCGATGTTCAGATCAAGCTCGGTTGAGCGACAGACAGGATACGAAGATGAGTATCGGATTGGTTGGCCGCAAATGCGGCATGAGTCGCCTCTTCACTGAAGATGGCCGCTCGATTCCGGTGACGCTGATCGAAGCGACCCCGAATCGCGTGACCCAGCTGAAGACGGAAGATAACGATGGCTACAGCGCCGTCCAGGTTGCAGCGGGCAGCAAGCGCGCGAACCTGCTGACGCAGCCGCTGAAGGGCCACTACGCGAAGGCCAAGGTCGAGCCGGGTCGTGGCTTGTGGGAATTCCGCGTGTCTGCCGATGATCTCGGCAAGTACAGCGTCGGTGCCGACATCAAGGCGGACGAGGTGTTCAGCGTCGGCCAGATCGTCGATGTCGCCGGTGTGTCGAAGGGCAAGGGTTTCCAGGGCACGATCAAGCGCTGGAACTTCAAGATGGGTGACGCCACCCACGGTAACTCGCTGTCGCATCGCGCGCCGGGTTCCATCGGTCAGCGCCAGACCCCGGGTCGCGTTTTCCCGGGCAAGAAGATGGCCGGCCACATGGGTGCGGTCAACCGCACGCAGCAGGGTCTGGAAGTGGTCAAGGTCGACGCCGAGCGTCATCTGATCGCGGTGAAGGGTGCGGTCCCCGGTGCAACCGGTGGCGACGTCATCATCCGCCCGACGACGAAGAGCTGAGGAGAGACACCATGGAACTCAATGTCATTGGTGCCAAGTCGCTCAGCGTGTCCGACGAAGTGTTCGGCGGTGAGTACAAGAAGGCCCTGGTTCATCAGGTCGTGGTGGCCTATCAGGCCGCTGGCCGCGCCGGTACGAAGGCGCAGCTCTCGCGTGGCGAGATGTCCGGTACCACCAAGAAGTTCAAGAAGCAGAAGGGCGGCGGCGCCCGTCACGGCGATTACCGCGCACCGATCTTCATCGGTGGTGGTGTCACGTTTGCCGCCAAGCCGCGCAGCTACGAGCAGAAGGTCAACCGCAAGGCCTACCGCGTTGCGATCCGCTCGATTTTCTCCGAGCTAATTCGTCAGGATCGCCTGAAGGTGGTCGAGAGTTTCGGCATCGAAACGCCGAAGACCTCCGCGATGGTTGCCAAGCTGGCCGAACTGGACGTTTCCGGTCGCGTGCTGCTGGTGTCCGAGGATGCGTCCGAGTCGGTGTTTCTGGCCGCGCGCAACATCCCCTATATCCATGTGCTGGACGTGATGGGCCTGAACCCCGTCAGCCTCGTCGGCTCCGACCACGTAGTGGTGACGGTCGATGCGGTGAAGAAGATCGAGGAGTGGCTGGCATGAACAACGAACGCATTCTCGATACGCTGCGTGCGCCGCACATTTCCGAGAAATCGGCGCGTCTGGCCGAGCACAACCAGTACGTATTCGTGGTTGCCCCCGCGGCAACCAAGGCCGATGTCCGCGCTGCCGTGGAGAAGCTGTTCGACGTGAAAGTCGAGCAGGTGAACCTCGTCAACACGAAAGGCAAGGTCAAGTCCTTCCGTTTCCGCGCTGGCAGCCGCCAGGGCAAGCGCAAGGCCTATGTGCGTCTTGCCGATGGCCAGACCATCGACGTGTCCGCCAAGGCCTGAGCCAGGAGTTCTTTGAGATGGCACTAATCAATCACAAGCCGACCTCGCCAGGCCGTCGTGACGCCGT
Source organism: Rhodanobacter sp. (assembly GCA_035514935.1). Taxonomy (GTDB): domain Bacteria; phylum Pseudomonadota; class Gammaproteobacteria; order Xanthomonadales; family Rhodanobacteraceae; genus Rhodanobacter. Next base: position 1,717 of record DATJCF010000385.1, read on the forward strand.
CAGCGTCAAGACGGAAGGCCTGTACAAGGGTGCGCCGTACGCGGCGTTGACCGAGTCGCAGTCCCGCACCGGCGGTCGCAATCACCACGGTCGCATCACCGTGCGTCATCGCGGCGGCGGTCACAAGCAGCATTACCGCATCATCGATTTCAAGCGTGACAAGGAAGGCATCGCCGCCCGTGTCGAGCGCATCGAATACGATCCGAACCGCACCGCGCACATCGCGTTGCTGTGCTACGCCGATGGCGAGCGTCGCTACATCATCGCGCCGAAGGGCGTGGCGGTGGACGACCGTCTGGTGTCGGGCCGTGATGCGCCGATCAAGGCTGGCAACTGCCTGCAGCTGCGCAACATTCCGATGGGCAGCACGATCCATTGCATCGAACTGCGCCCGGGCAAGGGTGCGCAGATCGCCCGCAGCGCCGGCGCCTCGGTGCAGTTGGTGGCTCGCGAGTCCGGTTACGCCACGCTGCGTCTTCGCTCCGGCGAAATGCGTCGTGTCTCGGTCGACTGCCGCGCCACCATCGGTGAGGTCGGCAACGGCGAGCACAGCCTGAAGAAGCTCGGCAAGGCCGGCGCCAAGCGCTGGCTGGGTATCCGCCCGACCGTTCGCGGTGTGGTGATGAACCCGGTCGACCATCCGCACGGCGGTGGTGAAGGCAAGACCTCCGGCGGTCGTCATCCGGTCAGCCCGTGGGGCACGCCGGCGAAGGGTTACAAGACCCGTAACAACAAGCGCACGCAGCAGTTCATCGTGCGTCGTCGTACGAAGTAACAGGAAACCGACATGCCTCGCTCTCTGAAGAAAGGTCCGTTCGTCGACCTTCACCTCGTAAAGAAGGTGGAAGCTGCGGTTTCCGCCAACAACAAGCGTCCGATCAAGACCTGGTCGCGTCGTTCGATGATCCTGCCGGAAATGGTCGGCTTGACCATCGCCATCCACAACGGCCGTCAGCACGTGCCCGTCCTGATCAACGAGAACATGGTCGGGCACAAGCTCGGCGAGTTCGCGGTG
>DATJCF010000386.1:0-10010 GCA_035514935.1 Rhodanobacter sp.
CTCCCGGCGGAACACGGTGTAGAGGTATTGCACCGAGGTGAAACCGCAACGCACGGCGATGTCGGCCATCGACGATTCGCCCTGCCGCAGCAAATCCTGCGCGATTTCCAGCTTGTGCCGCAGGATCTCCTGGTGGACGCTGTGTTTCAGCGTGCGCCGGAAATGCTCCTCCAGCAGCGAGCGCGACACCCCCACGTAATCGGCCACCTGCTCGGTGCGGATGCCAAGGCAACCGTATTGGCGGATGTAGTGGCGCGCCCGCATCACGTACGGGCTGCACACCGACTGGTACATGCTGGATGCACCCACGTGCAGATTCTCCGGCGGCACCAGCACGCGGGTATCACTGCAGTCGGCGCCATGCAGCATGCGATGCAGGACATGCGCGGCGGTGCGCCCCATTTCCTCGGTGCCCTGTTGCACGGAGGTGAGCGGAATACGGCTGAGCATCCGCGTCAGCGGGTCGTTGTCGATACCCACGATGGCCACTTCGTCGGGTACCGGGATATCGGCCATCATGCAGGCCTGCAGCAACTGCCGCGCGCGTGCATCGGTCACCGCCAGCACGCCGATCGGCTTGGGCAGGGATTGCAGCCAGGCCATCAGCGCCTCGGTGGCGTCGCTCCAGCCGGCGGCGGTGGTGGCATGGCCGTGATAGATGAAACCCTCGAGGCCGTCGCGCCGGAGCATCGCGTCGAAAAGCCGTTCCCGCTCCTCGGCCCAGCCGGGGATGTTGGGCGCCAGCGGCAGGGAATAGAACGCGAAGTTCTGCAGACCCTGCTCGATCAGGTGGTCATAGGCAAGCCGCACCAGCGCGGCATTGTCGGTCGCGATGTACGGCAGGCCCTTCGGGTAGCGCGACGCATCGGCATAGGAGCCGCCGACGGCGACCACCGGCACGTCGACCTGGCGCAACGCCGTATAGATCGGGTCGTCGACGGCGGTGATGATGCCGTCGCCGCACCATTCGATCAGGTCGGTCGCCCGGCAGTGGAAATCCTCCTGCATGAACAGGTCCCAGCTGACCCGGGTGGACGCCAGGTAGTTGCCGATGCCGGCGATGACCTGACGGTCGAATGCCTTGTTCGCGTTGAACAGCAACGCGATGCGATGGACGCCGTGTGGGTGGCTCATGGGTTCACCTTGGAGGAGCCGCCTCGAAGGTGGCCCGTACCTGGCGTGCGCCGTATACGCGCACGTGTTGCAGCCGGATTTCCCGAGGCTAGCACGAGTGCGACGCATGGCCGTGGTGCGCTGCGGCGTGTGCACAAGAAGAAATGTGGCCCATCTGGGCGATTTCGTCATTGCATGCCGCGGCGCAGCAGCGGCACCATGATCGTTCCCCGGCTGCGCCGCCACGCTCGGTAAACGGTCCATGCGCCGCTGCCGGGCTGGTGCGGGAAGCATCGCCCGGGCCGTGCGCGCAGGCACCATGGGTGGGTGCGGGACCGCTCGAGGGTGGGGGCTACGCGAACAGCCACTGATAGCGCTACCATCGGCAGGGAAGTGTGTCGTCGCCGATGACGGTCGCGAGCATCGTCGACCACGCTGCCCGGTGTTTCGATCACCGTACAGTGGCGCAGCCGGGACGGCATGGACGGCCAAACCGGGTGGCGACGGCAAGGGTGCAGTGCCGTCGCTGCGGTTGTTGGCGTGAAGCCCAAGCTCCTACTATGGGCGGCGGCGTGCCGTTGTCCGTGACATCCACATGGCCGAAAGGCTGGGTTACCCATGAAATCCTCGAACAAGCGAGTGACGGAGCAAGCATGAAACTGACGACCTTACGTGCGCTGGGGGTGCTGCTGTGCCTGGGCCTGGCGGGCCTTGCCAGCAGCTGCACGCAGACCAGCAAGAAACCCACCCTTATCGGCTTCAGCATCGACGACATGCGACTGGAGCGCTGGGCGCGCGATCGCGACTTCTTCGATGCCGCCGCCACCAAGCTGGGCGCCAAGGTGCTGGTGCAGTCGGCCAATGGCAGCGAGGAGCGCCAGGTGGCGCAGATCGAGAACATGATCTCGCGCGGCGTGGACGTGCTGGTGATCGTGCCGCAGAACTCCAAGGTGCTGGGCAACGTGATCCGCGAGGCGCATCGCAACCACGTCAAGGTGGTGTCGTATGACCGCCTGATCCTCAACGCCGACGTCGATGCGTACATCTCCTTCGACAACCTCAAGGTCGGCGAGATGCAGGCGCAGGGCGTGGTCAACGTCAAGCCCAAGGGCAACTACTTCCTGCTCGGCGGCGCGCCCACCGACAACAACGCCAAGATCCTGCGCCAGGGCCAGATGCAGGTGCTGCAGCCGCTGATCGACAAGGGCGACATCAAGATCGTGGGCGACCAGTGGGTGCCGGACTGGAACCCGACCCGCGCGCTGGGCATCGTGGAAGACGCGCTCACCGCCAACGCCAACAACATCGACGCGATCGTGGCTTCCAATGACGCCATCGCCGGCGGTGCCGTGCAGGCGCTGGCCGCACAGCGGCTGGCTGGAAAGGTGGCCGTGTCCGGTCAGGACGCCGACCTGGCCGGCGTCAAGCGCGTGGTCGAAGGCACCCAGACGATGACCGTGTACAAGCCGCTCGACCAGTTGGCCACCCAGGCGGCCAAACTGGCGGTGGACCTGGCCCGTGGCGAGAAGCCGGCCTACAACTCGCATTACGACAATGGCGAGAAGTCGGTCGACAGCGTGTTGCTGCAGCCGGTCGCGCTGACCCGCGACAACGTCGACAAGGTGATCACCGACGGCTTCTATACCCATGCGCAGGTCTATGGCAACTGAGTCCGCCGCCCGCGCCGGGGAGAACGGCGATTGCCTGCTGGACATGCGCGGCATCCGCAAGATGTTCGGCAGCTTCGCCGCTGTCGACGGTGTCGATCTGCAGGTGCGCGCGGGCGAATGCCTGGGTTTGTGCGGCGAGAACGGCGCCGGCAAATCCACCCTGATGAAGGTGCTGTCGGGCGTCTATCCGCACGGCAGCTACGAGGGCGAGATCCTGGTTGATGGCGTGCCGCTGCAGGCCCACACGGTGGCCGACAGCGAGCGCGCCGGCATCGCCATCATCCATCAGGAATTGATGCTGGTGCCGGAGCTCAGCGTCACCGAGAACATCTTCCTCGGCCGCGAGATCCGCCGCTTCGGCGGCCTGATGGATTACCCCGCCATGCACCAGCGCGCCGAAGCGCTGCTGCGCGAGCTGGGCATCGAGGGCATCAACGTGGCGCAGCAGGTGCTGCACTACGGCAGCGGCCACCAGCAGCTGATCGAGATCGCCAAGGCGCTCAGCAAGGAGGCGCGGCTGATCATCTTCGATGAGCCGTCGTCCTCGCTCACCGCCACCGAAACGCGCACCTTGCTGTCCATCGTGGCCGATCTCAAGCGTCGCGGCGTGGCCTGCGTGTACATCTCGCACAAGCTCGACGAAGTGGCCGAAGTGTGTGATCGGATCACCGTGATCCGCGACGGCAAGCACATCGGCACGCGGTCGATGGCCGAGCTCGACACGGCGCAGATCGTCACCATGATGGTGGGCCGCGAACTGGGCCAGATGTTCGAGCGCAAGCCGCACACCATCGGCGAAGTGGTGCTTGAGGCATCGAACGTCACCTGCCTGGACGTGATGAACCCCAAGCGCAAGCGCGTCGACAATGTGTCGCTGCAAGTGCGCAAGGGCGAGATCCTGGGTATCGCCGGCCTGATCGGTGCCGGTCGCACCGAACTGGTGTCGGCGATCTACGGCGCCTATCCGGGCACCTGGAGTGCGGAGCTGCGCATCGAAGGCAAGCCGGTGCACATCCGCAGCCCGCAGGCGGCCGTGGCCGCGGGGCTGTGCATGGTGCCGGAAGATCGCAAGCGCGATGGCATCGTGCCGCTGATGGGTGTGGGGCCGAACATCACGTTGAGCGTGCTCGACCGTTACGCACGCGGCGGCGTGATCGACGGCAACCGCGAGGCGCACGCGTTCCATCACGAGATGAAACGGCTCAACGTGCGTGCCGCCAACCCGATGCTGCCGATCGCCAGCCTTTCCGGTGGCAACCAGCAGAAGGCGGTGCTGACCCGCATGCTGCTGCCCGACCCGAAGGTGCTGATTCTCGACGAGCCCACCCGCGGCGTCGACGTGGGCGCCAAGCAGGAAATCTACCGGCTGATCTTCGACCTTGCATCGCGCGGCATGGCGATCATCGTGGTCAGCTCCGAAATGCCCGAGGTGCTCGGTCTCAGTGACCGTGTGCTGGTGATGGCCGATGGCCGCATACGTGGCGACTTCATCAACGACGGCTTGCGCCAGGAAGACCTGCTGGCCGCCGCGCTGGAATTGCCGCACAGGATCGATAACGCATGAACGCTTCCGTGAATGTTTCCCCCGCGCCCGCCGGGCAGAACCGAACGCCGGGCTCGACCCGCATCCGGCAGTTCTTTTCGCAATACAAGATCGTGGCGCTGCTGGTGGCCGTCGCGCTGATCTGGGCGTACTTCTCGTACGCCACCAACGGCGCCTTCCTCACCTCGCGCAACATCTCCAACCTGTTCCGGCAGATGTCGATCACCGGCATGCTGGCGCTGGGCATGGTGTTCATCATCATCGCCGGCGAGATCGATCTTTCCGTCGGTTCGTTGCTGGGTCTGCTGGGTGGCGTGGCCGCCATCCTGGACATCAGCCAGCACCTGCCGTTGCCCGTCACCATCCTGTTGGTGCTGCTGCTGGGCGCCCTGGTCGGCACCTTCAACGGCTTGTGGGTGACGTGGCTGAGAGTGCCCTCATTCATCGTGGGCCTGGGCGGCATGCTGGCGTACCGCGGCGCGCTGCTGGGCGCGACCGGTGGCTCCACCATCGCGCCGTCCTCCGACGCCTTCGTGGTGATCGGCCAGGGCTACGTGTCGCCGGCCACCGGCAATGTGCTGGCGGTGCTGATCCTGGCCCTGCTGGCCTTCGTCACCTGGCGCCGGCGCACCGCGCGCCAGCGGCTGGAGCTGAAGGTCAGCCCGGTCTGGATGGATGCCGCCAAGCTGGTCGCGGCCGCCGTGGCGCTGTTCGTGTTCGTGCACGTGCTCAACGATTACGGCGGCATCCCGGTGCCGGTCCTGTTGCTGCTGGGCTTGCTGGCAGTGTTCTCGTTCATTGCCACGCAGACAGTATTCGGGCGGCACATCTACGCGATTGGCAGCAACATCGAAGCCACACGCCTGTCCGGTATCAACGTCGATCGCGTGCGCCTGGCGGTGTTCGCCCTGATGGGTGTGATGTGCGCCTTCGCCGGCCTGGTCAACACCGCCCGCCTGGCCGCAGGCTCGCCCTCGGCCGGCATCAACGGCGAACTCGACGCCATCGCGGCCTGCTTCATCGGCGGCGCCTCGATGCGCGGCGGCGTGGGCACGGTCCACGGCGCGCTGGTGGGCGTGCTGGTGATGGCCAGCCTGGACAACGGCATGTCGATGATCGACGTGGATGCGTACTGGCAGATGATCGTGAAGGGCCTGATCCTGGTGCTGGCCGTCTGGGCCGACGTGGTCTCCAGCGGCGCCCGCCGCTGACGCCGTAGTGCGTCGGGGTGTATTTCCCACCCCGACGCGCACCTGTAGGAGCGCACCCTGTGCGCGATGCCTTTGCTCTTGCTCCAAGTAGTTGGCAGGAGCAGCTTCAGCCGCGATGCTCTTGTCGCGGATTGATGAGAGGCGTCGCTCCTGCAAATATCAAAGGCATCGCGCACAGGGTGCGCTCCTACCGGCGAGCCGTTCTACTCTGAGGCTGCATTGCCGAATAGCTCCACGGCCCGCAGGCTGGGTCTGTTGCAGGAAGGAGGCGCGCTTGCCGGCGCCCCGTTGCGCGACGTGCCGCGAAATTCCCGGTCTTTATCAAATCCCCCAACCCGCATAACGAATTTTGCCGAAAGTGGGGCAGCGGAGCGGGTGCGGCCTATTTGTATGATAAATAGACAGGCATTCCGACGTGGGCCTGTGGCGCGCGTCCGTATCAGCGTTGGGGGATGCCGTGCGAATTTCCAGAATTGCCTTGTTGAGCCTGGCCTTGTCCCTTGCCGCCACGGTGGCCACGGTCGATGCCGCAGGGCGGGTTGCGCTTGACCGTCATGGTGCGTGGGTCAGCGTCGAGGCGTATGGGCCGAATGTCGTCCACGTGACGATTGCCGCCAAGGCGCAGGTGCTGGCGGCGCCCGGCTACGGGATTCTTGCCGACCACGTCGATGATTCGGCGTTCCAGCAAACCCGCGACGCCAGCGGCACCACCTTTGCGTCCCCCGCGTTGACGCTGCATGTGGACGCGCCACCGCCGCCGCGCGCGCCGGCGATCACCGACCGCTATTTCGCGCCGCAGCTGGCGCCGGTCAGCCTGCAGGTGAAGAACGCCAGGGGTGTGACGGTCGTCGACATGACCGGTTGGGAGATGTCGCCGCACGAGGTGGCGGGCGAGGCGACTTATCAGGTGGGTGCGACCTTCAAGGCGCCTGCCGATGAGCACTACTACGGCATGGGTCAGAACCAGGGCAGCCTGGGACCGCTCGACCTGCGCGGCCGCGTGATCGACTGCAAGCACTGGTACGACGCGCCCGCCGGTGAAACCGTGTGCGTGCCCTTCATGGTTTCGTCGAAGGGTTACGGCATCATCTGGGACAACCCGTCGGAGACGCGCTTCGTGGCCGGCATCAATGGTCACACCCGGTTCCAGTCGAAGGTGGGTGAACGCGTCAGCTTCTTCGTCATCACCGGCGACACGCCGGAGCAGATCTATTCGGCCTATGCGCGGGTGACCGGCAAGACACCGATCCCGCCCAAGGCGGCGTTCGGCCTGATCCAGTCCAAGGCGCGCTACAGCAGCCAGGACGAGATCCTGCGCGTGGCGCGGACCTATCGCGAGAAAAACTATCCGCTCGACGTGATGGTGCTCGACTGGTTCTACTGGACGCGCATGGGCCAGATGGACATCAACCCGGCGGAGTTCCCCGACCCCGATGGCATGAACCGGCAACTGCATGCGATGGGCATGAAATCCATCGTGTCGGTGTGGCCGCGCTTCGAGCGTTCGGGCCGCTATTTCAAGGAGCTCGACACCAAGGGCTATTTCCTGAAGGACAAAAACGGCAGGACGGTCGATGGCCTGCCGTTCCGTTCCGACCGCGCCGGTGCGCTGATCGACGCGACCAACCCGGCGGCGCGCCAGTGGTTCTGGACACACATGCGCGACAACATTCTGTCGCACGGCTTCGACTACCCATGGCTCGACGAGACCGAGCCGGACCTGGTGCCAGACGGCTATTTCTTCTCGATCGGTTCCGGCGACCGCTACCACAACGTGTTCCCGCTGCTGCACGTGGAAAGCGTGGCCAAGGGCATGCGCGCCTGGAAGCCGGATGAGCGCGTGCTGATTCTTTCCCGCGCGGCGTACCTCGGTTCGCAGCGTACCGGCGCGTTGTTCTGGTCGTCGGACGTCGACCCGAGCTGGGAAGCGCTGCGCCGCCAGATTCCCACCGGCCTCAACATGACCGCGTCGGGCATCGCCTATTGGGGCAACGACATCGGCGGCTGGCAATGGCTGCCGCAGACCACCAGCGCCACCAGGAAGCCGTTGCTCGATCCCTCCGACGCACGCGACGTGGTGGGGCAGAACAACGACTACCCCGAACTGCTCACGCGCTGGTTCGAGTACGGCACCTTCCTGCCCACGCTGCGCATCCATGGCAGCCGCAAGCACACGGAAATCTGGGCGTTCGGCCATGAGGCCGAGGCGGTCATGGCGAAGTACGACAGGCTTCGCTACCGCCTGATCCCATACATCTACAGCCTGGCCAAGAAGACCTACGACACCGGCGCACCATTCATGCGACCGCTGTGGATGGATTTCCCGGACGACCCCAACGTTGCCGACCTCGGCACGCAATACATGTTCGGCCCCGCGTTCCTGGTGGCGCCGATCACCGAGCAGGGCCAGACCGAAAAAGACGTCTATCTGCCAGCCGGCAGCGACTGGTACAACTTCTGGACCAACGAAAAGCTGGCCGGCGGACGCTGGGTGAAAGTGGCCGCACCCATCGACCAGATTCCCGTCTTCGTGCGCGCCGGTTCGATCGTGCCGCTGGGTTCGGACGTCCAGTCCACCGCCTCGAAGCAATCGATCGCCGAGATCCGCGTCTACCCCGGCAGCGACGCCGAGTTCGCGCTGTATGACGACGACGGCACTTCGTACGCGTATCAAAAAGGGCAGGGCACCACCACGGCACTGCACTGGGACAACGCATCGCAAAGCTTGCGCGCCACGGGTGGTGATGCGGCGTTCGGCAAGAAGGTCGCGGGTCTGGCGAGGGTGATGGGCAAATAGTTGGCGCGGCGTGGCGTCGCCGTCCTCGCCCTCGTGCGGTCGCAACTCATACGACGGTCGGTCGATCAACCCCGGCTCGCAAAGCATTCGGATCGCCGTGTTTCGCGGGGATTTCGTGCGGGCCAACGCGGTGGATTCACCTTGTGTTTTGCGGCGGATGCAAATGAAGAAACGTCACTCGAATCGCTGATTTCGTAATTGCACCCGTGTTGCGCTCCCTCCAGCATGCGTGCGCTGCCAGTGCACCGAATGTTCTTCAGTGAGCACCAGGGGACGGGCAGGGCGCTGACGCAACCCGGAGATGTACGCCAGGTTGGTGCCATCGCCATCGGCGACATGCATGCGCAGATCACTGCCGCAGCAATCCAAATTCTTCGGGAAGAAATATCAGATGAACAGGCAAGACAGCGAAAAATCCAGGCGTTTCGACGCGGTGCCATTGCGCCGCAGCGGCCTTTCGATGGCCATCGCGATGAGCGTGGCGATGTTCTCCATGCCGGCGGCAGGGTGGGCACAACAGACCGACACGACCACCGGTGCGAACACCGACCAGGCCGCACCGCAGCAGACACAAAAGCGCGCGGCCAAACAGGAAACCACCAGTCTCAGTGCGGTCACCGTTACCGGTGTGCGCGCCAGCATGGCGTCGGCGATCTCGATCAAGCAGAACGCCGACCAGATCGTCGATTCGATCGTGGCCGAGGACATCGGCAAGCTGCCCGACAGCAACGTGGCCGAGGCGCTGCAGCGCATCTCCGGCATCCAGATCGACCGCAACTACGGCGAAGGCAGCACCATCGCCATCCGCGGCCTGACCCAGGTGCGTACCGAGATCAACGGCCGCGACGCGTTCACCGCCAACGGCGGCCGCGCGCTGAGCTTCGAGGACGTGCCGTCCGAATTGCTGGCCGGCATCGACGTGTACAAGAACCCGTCCGCGGAAATCATCGAGGGCGGCCTCGGCGGCACGGTGAACCTGCGCACGCACAAGCCGTTCGATTTCGCGGGCCAGAAGATCGCGGTCACCGGCGAATACGACTACGGCGACCTGATCAAGGACGGTCACCCGTCGGCCTCCGCGCTGTACAGCAACCGCTGGGATACCGATGCCGGCGAGTTCGGCCTGCTGGTGGACGTGGCCTACCAGAAGCATTCGTTCCGCCAGGACGTGATCAGCACCGAGCCGTTCTACACCATTCATGCCGGCGCTGCGGACGCGACGGGCGAGGTGTATCCCGAAGCGGATTACCCCGGCTTCGAAGGCCGCACGCTGCAGGTGCCGCATGGCGGCGGCGTTGGCGAGACGCTGGGACAGCGTCGTCGACTGGGCACATCCGTCGCGCTGCAATGGCGTCCGAATGCCGACGTCGAGCTGTACGCGCAGGCACTGCGTTCGGACTACAAGTTCCAGTGGAACGACTACTCGTACTTCGCCTACACCAGCGCGCAGGGGATGATTCCCGACCCGACCAAGCCGTTCGCATTCGGCCCCAACGGCGACTTCATCAGCGGCACCTTCAACGGTACCGGCGGCAACAACGCCGCTGGCGTGCCCGACCCGTCCGTGGCGCCGACCGCGGGGGTCAGCGTCGATTCCAACAGCAGCCTCACCACGCGCCATTCGGTCACCACCGACTTCTCGTGGGGCGGTTCGTGGAACACCACCAACAACCTCA
>DATJCF010000387.1:0-4230 GCA_035514935.1 Rhodanobacter sp.
AGCTCGCGGGCGGTGGCGTAGCCGATGCCCTTGCTGGCACCGGTGATCAGGGCGGTGTGGCCTTGCAGCTGCCAGGCGTCGATGCGGCTGTTCATGCGCGAAAGCTTACACGACGGCTTGCCGCCAGCCAGCCACCGGCGCGACACTCGACGCTTACCGCCGCCGACGGATCACGCGCATGAAAACCATCGCCCTGCCGCTGTTGTGCCTGTTCGTCCTGGCCGGCTGCTCCGGCACGCCCGCACCGCCACCCGGCGATCCGCCCAAGCCACAGGCAAGCACGCCGTTCGATGCGCTGAAAGCCGACGAGCAACGCGCCCGCGACGTGCAGAAGACCGTGGACGACCACGCCGCGGAGCAACGCAAGCAGATCGACGCGGCGACGGAGTAGCGCAACCGGCTCTCGCTCTTGATCTTCCTGGCAAGCGCGGACAACTCCCTCCCAACCTCCCCCGCTCGCCGGGTAGGGCTGGGGAGGGGTCGCTCTTGATCCGCGGTTTGGCCAGCAGCCTCGATCACCGATAATGGCCGTCCATCCATCACACGGCCATCGCATGAGTCCCTCCCCCATCACCGCTCCGCCCCACGCTGACGTCGCTGACGATGCGCCGGTGCTGCGCATCGACCAGGCCAGTGTGATGCGCGGTGCGCGGTTGATCCTGGACCGGCTCAGCCTGCAGGTCGATGCGGGGCAGCACACCGCGATCCTGGGCGCCAACGGTTCGGGCAAATCCACCCTGGTGCAGTTGATCGCGCGCCAGCTCTATCCGCTGGTGCGCACCGATGGCGGTGGTCCCAACGTGAGTGTGTTCGGCCGTGGCCGCTGGAACGTCAGCGAATTGCGCCAGCTGCTGGGCATCGTGTCGCCGGCGCTGCAGCTCGACTACATCAGCGACGCGCCACTGGAAGTGTTCGATGCGGTGGTGTCGGGCTTTTTCTCCGCGCGTGGGCTGGGGCTGGATCACCAGGTCAGCGACAGCATGCGCGAGCAGGCGCAGCAGGCGCTGGAGCAGATCGGCGCGGCGCATCTGATCGGTCGGCCGATGGCCGCGCTGTCCACTGGTGAGGCGCGCCGCGTGCTGATCGCGCGGGCGCTGGTGCACCAGCCGCGGGCGCTGCTGCTGGACGAACCGTGCGCGGGGTTGGACATGGCCAGCCGTCGCCACTTCCTGGAGAACCTGCGCGAACTGGCCCGTGGCGGTACCACGCTGATGCTGGTGACCCACCACGTCGAGGAGATCGTGCCGGAGATCGCCCAGGTGCTGTTGCTGCGCGAGGGCCGCGTGCTGCGTCAGGGCAGCAAGGCCGACGTGCTCACCGGCCCCGCCTTGAGCGAGGCGTTCGGCATGCCGGTGCAGGTGCGGCAGCATGGCGACTACTACGCCGCCACGCCGGCCTGAGTGTGCTTACCAGGGCGCGCAGAAACAGTCGGCGTAGACGTTCGGCTTGCCCGCCTCGGCGTTGCGCAGCAGCCGCAACGGCCCCGTCATCGCCGGCACCTGCGCAAACCAACGCGGCAGTTGCACGCCCCAGCTCTGCAGCATGTGCACCGTGGCGCCCTGGCTGAAGCCGAGCATGAAGCGCTCAATGCCGCCCAGCGGCGTCTCCTGGTAGCGCACGCCGTAATCCTTGCCCAGCTTGGCGCGCGTCGCCGCATCGGCGATGGCGTCCTGCAGGCCACCCAGTTGATCGACCAGCCCGCGTTTCAGCGCCTGCTCGCCGGTCCACACGCGGCCCTGGGCGATCGCATCGATGGCGCCATAGCTCTGGCCGCGCGCGGTGGCCACGTTGCCCACGAAATCGCGGTAGCCCTTGTTGATGATGGCCTGGATCACCGCGCCCACGTTCGGATCCAGCGGGCGGGTGATGTCGAACGCGCCGGCCATCGGGCCGGTGGCCACGCCGTCGCTCTGCACGCCCAGCTTCGCCAGGGTGCCGGGCACGGTGTAGAACAGGCCGAAGATGCCGATCGAGCCGGTGATGGTGTTGGGCTCGGCGAAAATGCGGTTGGCGTTCATCGAGATCCAGTAGCCGCCGCTGGCCGCCACGTTGCCCATCGAGACCACCACGGGAATGCCCGCCGCGCGGGTCAGCGCCACTTCGCGGCGGATCTGCTCGGCCGCATACACCTCGCCGCCGGGCGAGTTCACCCGCAGCACCAGCGCCCTGGTCTTGCGATCCTCGCGCGCGGCGCGGATCAGCGCCGCGGTGGATTCGCCGCCGATCGATCCGGGCGACTGCTTGCCACCGGTGATCTCACCCTCGGCCACCACGACGGTGACGCCCGGCGCGCGCGCATCCTCGCGATCGGGCTGGACGGCGGCGTAACGCGACAGGCTCACCTCGCGGAAGCCATGGCCCTTCCTGTCGGCCGGCACACCCTGCTTGCGCAGCATCGCGATCAGTTCCGCTCGGGTGGCGGTGCCGTCCACCAGGTGCTGGTTCAGCGCCAGCTGGGCCAGGTCGCCCTGGGTGCTGGCGATGTGCAGCGGCAACTGGTCGATGTCGTTGCGCAGGGTGGCCGGCGCGATCTTGCGCAGCGCCGCCACCTCATCCAGGTAGCGGTCCCACAGCCCGTTCATCCAGTAGCTGTCGGCCTCCTTCGACTCGACCGAGGCGTGGTCGAGGATGTACGGCTCGGCCGCGCTCTTGAATTCGCCCACGCGGAACAGGTGTACGTCCACGCCCAGCTTGTCCAGCAGGTCCTTGTAGAACAGCCGGTAGTTGGCCAGCCCGGTCAGCATCACGCCACCTTGCGGGTCCACCAGCAGGCGGTCGGCATGGGCGGCGAGGTAGTACTGGCCCTGGTCGAGATTGACCGCCCACGCGATCACCGGTTTGCCCGCCGCGCGGAAGCGGTCCAGCGCCGCGCCCACTTCGCGCAATGCGGCAAAACCGCCGCCCTGCAAGCCATCGGGCAGCAGCAGGATGCGGGTGATCCGCGAGTCGGTCGCCGCGGCGTCGATGGCGCCGACCAGGTCGCGCAACTGCACCTGCTTGGGGTCCTCGCCGGACAGCCGCGCCAGCGTGCGCTGCATCGGGTCGATGCTGTACTGCTCGACCAGTTGGCCATCCAGCTTCAGCACCAGCACGCTGTGATCCTCCACTGTGTTCTGCATGCGGTTGCCGGCAATACCGGCCGTCAGCACCAGCAACAGCACAAACAGCACGCTGAAGAACACCAGGTTGATGATCACCAACCGGATCACGTTGATGCCGCGCCCCAGCGTGGCCAGGAACGCGCCGAAACCACGGCGGCGGCGGCGGCGGAGCGGGGGCGGGGGCGTCATGCGCGTTCTTCCACGGAGGTCAAAGTGGCAGCGTAGCCGGTCGGGCCGCCATGGTCATGCGCGCGCCAGCGTTGTTTCCAGGCACTGCGCCAGAAGCGGGTGAACAGCATCACCGCCGCCACCGACAACCCCGCGATCAGCCCCATCCACATGCCGCGCGCGCCCAGGCCGTGGTGGAACGCCAGCCACCAGCCCACCGGCATGCCGATGATCCAGTACGCGAACAAGGTGATCGCCATCGGGATGCGGGTGTCCTTGAGGCCGCGCAGTGCACCATTGGACGCCACCTGGATGCCGTCGGAAAACTGGAACAGCCCCGCCAGCATGATCAGCTGCATCGCCAGCGCGATCACCTTCGGGTCATTGGTGTAGAGCGCGGCGATGTAATGCGGCAGGGTCAGCATCAAGCCGGCCGAAAACAACTGCGTCACCAGGGTCAGCCCGATGCCGCAAAAACCGGCATAACGCACGCCACGCGCGTCGCCACGACCCACCGCGTTGCCCACCCGCACGGTGATCGCCATCGCCAGCCCCAGCGGGATCATGAAGAACAGCGAGGCGATGTTCAGCGCCACCTGGTGGCTGGCGATCACGTCCTCGCCCAAGGTGGCGATGATCAGCGCGGTGGCCACGAACAGGCCGGCCTCCGCCAGCAGCGATACCGCCATCGGCAGGCCGATGTGGATCAGCGCGCCGATGCGGCGCAGCTGCGGCCGCTCGAAACGGTCGAACAGGCCCAGCCCGCGATAGTTGCGATGGCGCATCACGTAGAACCCGAACGCCAGCATCTCCAGCCACAACACCATCGCGGTGGCCACGCCGCAGCCGTGCGCACCCTGCGGCGGAATACCCAGCTTGCCGAACATCAGCACGTAGCCCAGCGGCACCAGCAGCGCCAGCCCGCCCAGGCTGAAATACATCGACGGCCGCGTCAGCGACA
>DATJCF010000388.1:0-4372 GCA_035514935.1 Rhodanobacter sp.
GCGGCGATCGAGAAGGCCAAGGCCGCGGGCGGCCAGGTGCGCAGCGGCGGCAAGGCGCTCACCGATCGCAAGGGCAACTTCGTGCTGCCCACGATCATCACCGGGCTGAAGAACGACGATGAAGTGGTGCAGACCGAAACGTTCGCGCCGATCCTCTACGTGATGCCGTTCAAGACGCTGGACGAGGCGATCGAGCTGCAGAACAGCGTGCCGCAGGGCCTGTCGGCGGCGATCTTCACCCAGAACCTGAAAGCGGCCGAGCAGTACCTGTCGGCGGCCGGTTCCGATTGCGGCATCGCCAACGTCAACATCGGCACCAGCGGCGCGGAAATCGGCGGCGCCTTCGGCGGCGAGAAGGACACCGGCGGCGGGCGCGAATCGGGCTCCGACGCGTGGAAGGTGTACATGCGCCGCCAGACCAACACCATCAACTATTCGGACGCGCTGCCGCTGGCGCAGGGCATCAAGTTCGAGTTCTGAGACCAGCGGCACCCGTGCGCATCCAGCATGTCGCGAACGGGTGCCGCGCAAGGCGCGTTGTTCCCCACCTGGAGTGTCGATCGATGAGCCATCAGCCTGACTATCGTCCTGCTTCCACCCATACGCTGGCTGTGGTCAGCCTGATCTTCGGCATTCTGGCGTGGTGCGTGCTGCCGTTTGTGGGCGCGATCGTCGCCGTCATCTGCGGCCACCTGGCGCGGGCAGAAGTGCGCCGCAGCACCGTGGACCGGCCCGTCGAAGGCGACGGCATGGCGATCGCGGGCCTGGTGCTCGGCTATGTGCAACTGGCCACGATCGTGCTGGGCGTGCTTGCTTTCATCGCTTTGCTGTTTTTCGGCTTCACCTGGTGGGGCTGGCATTGATCGACACATGAATACCCCGCCGTTCGATTTCCACGGTTACCGCGTCGTCGTCGCCGGCGGTAGCAAAGGCATAGGCCGCAGCGTCGCGCTGGGCTTTGCCCAGGCGGGTGCGGCGGTGTCGATCTGCGCGCGCGGCGCCGAAGCGCTGGAAGAAACGCGGCAGCAGATCGCCGCGCTGGTTGGTGTCACCCATGCAGCACGCTGCGACCTGGCCGATGCGGCGGACATCGAACGCTACGTCGCCGATGCCGCCGCTGCGCTGGGCGGCATCGACGTACTGATCAATAACGCCAGCGGCTATGGCTTCGGCGATGACGACGAGAGCTGGCTGGCCGGCTTCAACGTGGATTTGATGGCCGCCGTGCGCGCCTCGCGGGCAGCGTTACCGCATCTGCAGGGCTCACCGCAGCCGTGCATCATTCACACCAGTTCCATCGCCGCCTTCCGGCCGCGCGCCAACGGCGCGGCATATGCCGCGGTGAAGGCGGCGCTGAGCCAGTACACCACCTCGCAGGCGCTGGCCCTGGCGGAGCACCGCATCCGCGTCAACGCGATCGCGCCCGGCTCCATCAGCTTTCCCGATGGCCTGTGGGAGCGGCGCAAGCAGGAACAGCCCGAGCTCTACCGCGCCACGCTGGCGAAGATTCCCTTCGGCCGCTTCGGCACGCCGCAGGAAATCGCCCACGCCGCGCTGTTCCTGGCCTCGCCATGGGCGGGCTGGATCACCGGCCAGACGCTGATGGTCGATGGCGGGCAGATGCTCAATGGCTGACGAGAGAACTCCCCTGCAATCGACCGCGCGTTTCAGCGATCGCGTGGACGATTACGTGCGCTACCGGCCGGATTACCCCGTCGCGTTGCTGCACTGGCTGCAGCGCGAGCAAGGCGTGGACAGCCGCTGGCGGGTAGCCGATGTGGGCGCCGGAACGGGCATTTCCTCGAAGCTGTTTCTCGACGCGGGCTATCGGGTCACGGCGGTGGAGCCGAATGCACCGATGCGTGCGGCCGCCGAACACTGGCTACGGAGCTACGCGGGTTTCGCCGCGGTCGACGGTGATGCCGGCGCCACCGGACTGCCCGACGCCAGCGTGGATCTGGTCACCGTGGCGCAGGCGTTCCACTGGTTCGACCCGGAGGCGGCGCGGCGCGAGTTCGCGCGCATCCTGCGCCCGCAGGGTGTGGCGGCTATCTGGTGGAATTCGCGCCGGCTCGGCGGCACCCGTTTTCTGGAAGGCTACGAGGCGCTGCTGCTGGCGTACGGCACGGACTACGCCAGCGTGGCCGAGCGCTACCCCGACGATACGCAGATGCGCAGCTGGTTCGGCGCAGGCTTCCGCGGCGCGGCCCGTTTCGAACACGCCCAGCAGCTGGATTTCGAGGCCTTGCGCGGACGGCTGATGTCGTCTTCGTATGCGCCGCAGGCAGGCCACCCCCGGCACGAACCGATGCTGCGCGCGCTGCGCGAGCTGTTCGACAGCAGCGCCGAAAACGGCACGGTAAGCTTCGATTACGATACCCGCATTTTCGCGGGCCAACTGGTCTGACCCATGTACGACGTCATACGTCCACTGCTGTTCAAGCTCGATGCCGAAACCGCGCACCGCGCCACCTTGTATGCCTTGGGCGTGGCCCAGCGCAGCAATCTCGCGCAATGGATCGCCAGGCCGCCGGCCGACCTGCCGACGACCGCGTTCGGCATCAGCTTCCCCAACCCGGTCGGCCTGGCCGCCGGGCTGGACAAGAACGCCGAGCACCTGGATGCGCTGAACACGCTGGGTTTCGGCTTCATCGAAGTGGGTACGGTGACGCCGCAGCCACAACCGGGCAACGCGAAGCCGCGCATGTTCCGGCTGCCGCGGCACGAGGCGATCATCAATCGCATGGGCTTCAACAACGAGGGCGTCGATGCGCTGGTGCGCAACGTGCGCACATCGAGTTACCACGGCGTGCTCGGCATCAACATCGGCAAGAACAAGGACACGCCGAACGAGAAAGCCGCCAGCGACTACCTGCTCTGCCTCACTCGCGTGTACGAGCACGCCAGCTACATCACCATCAATATTTCCTCGCCCAACACGCAAGGGCTGCGCGACCTGCAGCAAGAAGCCACGCTGCGGCGCTTCATCTCCGTATTGCGCGAGGCGCAGGAGCGCCTCGGTGCCCAGCACGGTCAGCGCAAACCCATGCTGCTGAAGATCGCGCCCGACCTGAACGAGGCTGAGCAGGACGCCGTGGCCGAGGTACTGCTGCATACCGGCATCGACGGCGTAATCTGCGGCAACACCACCATCGACCACAGCGCTGTCGCCGGCGATCCGCACGGCGATGAGGCAGGTGGGCTTTCGGGCAAGCCGCTGTTCGCCCATTCCACTTCCGTGCTGGCCTGCATGCACCGGCGCCTGCAGGGGCGCATTCCTCTGGTTGGCGTGGGCGGCATCCTGGATGGCAGTGACGCAGCCGAGAAACTCGATGCCGGCGCCTCGCTGGTGCAGTTGTATTCGGGATTGATCTATCGTGGCCCGGCACTGGTCAACGAATGCGTGGACGAGATCCGTCGCCAGCGCGGGGCCGCGCATGTCGAGTGAATACGAGCGCGTGCCTGCGAAGCACATCGACATGCCCGCGGAGCGAATAGAGATGGGCGGCTATACGCTGATCGAAAACGCCCCGCTGGCCAACCGCAACACCTTGCGCGTCGATGCGCGGGCACGGCTGCTGGCCGAGATCAACGACGCCAGCAAACTGCCCGAACTGCTCGACTTCCCCGCTGTGCGCAACAGCCGGTTGCTGGTGCTGGGCGAAGGCAGCAATGTGCTCTTCACCGGCGACTTCGCCGGCACCGTGCTGGTGATGGCCACCCGCGGCGTGCAGGTGGAAAGCGATGGCGACAGTGCCCGCATCGCCGTGGCCGCCGGCGAACGCTGGGACGACTTCGTGCGCTGGACCCTGGGCCAAGGCTACGCTGGGCTGGAAAACCTGATCCTGATACCCGGCACCGTAGGTGCCGCACCGATCCAGAACATCGGCGCCTACGGCTGCGAAGTGGCCGAATTCGTGGAAAGCGTGGAAGCGTGGGACACCCGCGAGCGCCGCGTGGCGACCCTGGACCACGCCACCTGCGCCTTCGGCTATCGCGACTCGTTGTTCAAGCACGAACCCGGCCGCTACATCGTCACCGCCGTGCGCTTCCTGCTGCCACGCAACCGCCCGCTGCGCACCGACTACGCCGGCATCGACGAACAACTGGCGCGCATGGGCGTGGAGAAACCTGCCCCGTTCCACGTTGCCGAAGCGGTGGTGCACCTGCGCACGAAAAAACTGCCCGACCCGTCCGTGATCGGCAACGCAGGCAGCTTCTTCAAGAACCCCATCGTGGACGCCACCACCGCCGACACCTTGAAACGCCACCACCCCGACCTGCCCGCCTGGCCGATGCCCGACGGCCGCTGCAAACTCTCCGCCGCCTGGATGATCGAGCAAGGTGGGTTCAAGGGTTTGCGCGAGGGCGA
>DATJCF010000389.1:0-4543 GCA_035514935.1 Rhodanobacter sp.
GCCGATCACGTCCGTGAGACTGGCCGCCGACGTACCCGCCAGCGAGCGCGTGCCCATCGAGGTGCTGCGCACCAACAGCCCCACCTTCGCCGCGCTGATCGATGCGAAACGCCATGGCCACAACGCGTTCTATCCCACGCCTGTGGGCAAGCTCGATGTGTGCGGGATCGAGGCGCCGGTGCGCGAGGCGAAAGCACCGTCGCGTTGAGACCGCACCCTGTAGGAGCGGCTTCAGCCGCGACGCTTTTTCTCCGAACCCACGGCGAAAAGCGTCGCGGCTGAAGCCGCTCCTACAAGAGGCACTTCGCGCAGAAGGGCCAGCGGCCCCGAACTACCGATACCCCGCCGCCTGCAACTCGAACAACTCCGCGTAATGGCCGCCGGCGGCCAGCAGATCTTCATGACTGCCGATCTCCTCGATGCGGCCTCCATCCAGCACGATGATGCGGTCGGCCATGCGCACGGTGGAGAAACGGTGCGAGATGATCACCGCGGTCTTGCCCTGCGACAGCTCCTTGAAACGCTGGAACACCTCGAACTCCGAGCGCGCATCCAGCGCGGCGGTGGGTTCGTCCAGGATCAGCAGCGGCGCATCGCGCATGTAGGCACGGGCGATGGCAATCTTCTGCCACTCGCCACCGGACAGGTCCACGCCGCTCTTGAACAGCTTGCCAAGCATCTGCTCGTAGCCGTGCGGCAATTTCGCGATCACCTCGTCGGCCATGCTGCGATGGGCGGCCTCGACGATGCGTGCGTGATCCTCGCGGGCGTCGATGCGGCCCACCGCCACGTTGTCGGCGGCGCTGAGGTAGTAGCGCACGAAATCCTGGAAGATCACGCCGATGTTGAGCCGCAGCTCGTCGAGGTCGTAATCCGCCAGCGGATGGCCGTCCAGAAGAATCCGGCCCTCGTCGGGGTCGTACAGGCGTGACAGCAGCTTCACCAGCGTGGTCTTGCCCGCGCCGTTCTCGCCCACCAGCGCCAGCACCTCGCCGGCGCGCAGGGTGAAACCGAGATTGCGCACGGCCCAGCGTTCCGCTTCCGGGTAACGGAAGCCTACGTTCTCGAACACGAAGCCCTCGCGGATCGGTTGAGGGAACGGTCGCGGATTCGGCGGCGACAGGATCTCCGGCTCGATCCGGAAAAACGAGAACAGGTCGTCCAGGTACAACGCCTGCCCCGCTACTTGCGAGAAGCCGACCAGCAGGCTTTCCAGCAGGTTGCGCAGGCGACGGAACGAGGCGGACAGAAAGGTGAGATCGCCCACGCTGAAATCGCCGCTCACCGTGCGGTAAGCGATGATCACATAGGCCGCGTAGTAACCGATCGTGCCGATGGTGGTGAACAACCCGCCCCAACCCGCGCGGCGCAGCGCGATGCGCCGGTTGGCCGCATAGATCGACTGGGACAGCACGCGGTAGCGCTCGATCAGGAACCCATTGAGGCCGAAGCTCTTCACCTCTTTCGCGTTCTGCGCGCTGGCACCCACTTGCCGCAGGTAATCCAGTTCGCGCCGCTCCGGCGTCCACTGGTAATTCACCGCGTAGCTCTGCGCGTTGAAGTGGAACTCGCCCAGGAACGCCGGCACCAGCGCGATCAGCAGCAACACGATCAACCACGGCGCGTAGACCAGCAGGCCCACCGCGAAACTCACGATGGTGACCATGTCCTGCGCCTGGCCCAGCAGCTGCGACAGCAGCGAACTGCGCCCGGCCACCTGGCGGCGGGCACGGTCAAGCTTGTCCTGCAGGTCGGCGTCCTCGAAATCCTCCAGGTCCAGCGAGGCGGCGTGTTCCATCAGCCTGATGCTGGTGCTGTTGGCGTACAGCTCCGACAGCAGCGAGTCGATCATCGAGACGATGCGGCCCAGGATGTCCGCGCCCACCGCCAGTGCAAACTCCACCGCCAGCAGCAGCCACAGGTGATCGAGCGCGCTGCTGGCCAACCAGTCGCCCGCGCTGGCGTGCACGTTGCCGACCGCCAGCAAACGCACCACCTCATCGATGATCAGCTTGCCCACATACAACGTGGCCACCGGCAGCAGCGCGCGCAGCAGCCGCAGCACGATGCTGGATGTGCTAAGCAGCCGGCTGGTCTGCCAGATGCTTTTCAGGAATGGCGGAAGATTGCGCAAGGCCGCAAACCGTTCGCGCAGGCTCTGCGCCGGCGGCGGCTCACCGTGCCTGCCGGGCTGCGCCGCGCCACGGCCAACCCGCCCTCCCATGCTGTACTCGCGTGGCATTCGGCATCCTTGATGTGGCAACCGGGCGAGCATGCCACTTCATGCGAAAAGGCGTGGTGCCGGCGCGAAGGCGGTTCGGAAAAATCCACCTCCAGGGTATTGTTCAAGACATTCTTGCGATATATCGTAGAACACTCTCGATACGAATGGGAACTCATCATGGGCCTGCACCACTTCTTCCGCGCCATGCATCATCGCCGCCACGCCGACTGGTGCGGCCACGCCGGGCACACCGGCCACGAACGCCACGCCAGTCCCGGTTTCGGCGGCCCCCGCGGTGGCGGTTTCTTCGGAGGATGGGACGACATGCGCGGCGGCGGCCGCCGGGGCGGCGGTGGCCGGATGTTCGGCCACGGTGATCTCAAGTTGTTGCTGCTGGCCCTGATCGAACAGCAGCCGCGGCACGGCTACGAAATGATCCGCATCATCGAGGAGATGTTCCACGGCCACTACTCGCCCAGCCCCGGCGCCATCTACCCCACCCTCACGATGCTCGAGGAACTGGGCTACGCACAGGTCGAGGACACCACCGGCAACCGCAAGCTCTACGCGATTACCGACGAGGGCCGCAGCTTTTTCGACGAGAACCGCGCCGAGGTGGAAGCGGTGACCTCGCGCACCGAGCAGAGCGCCCGCATGGCCGCAAAGATGTCCGCACCGATGACGGTGCGCAAGGCGATGCACACGCTCAAATACGCCTTGCTTATGCGCGGCACTCGCTGGGACAAGGCCGAGGCGCAGCGCGTGGCGGCCATTCTGGAAAACGCCGCAAGGGACATCGCCAGCGGCGCTCCCGGCGAGTGATGGCAGCCTTCTCAGCTTTCCTGTGCGCCACGCTTTTGATCTCTGTAGGAGCGACTTCAGTCGCGACGCTTTTGGCTCGGGAGCCACACACAAAAGCAAGAGCGTCGCGACTGAAGTCGCTCCTACAGAGAACCTGAGCAACGGCGAAAGCATCGCGCGCAGGGTGTGCTCCTGCTGGGCTCATGCAATCCGAAGCATCAACGCTGCACACCACTCACCGCGCCGTGATGAATCCCCCCTGAGCACACCCATTCCTTCACCACGTAATTTTTTCACGCCACACGCTATTCGTTGACTTCGTGCAGGCTGCGGCACATTCGCCGGCGGCCGGCAACAGGAGATGGCGATGACGCGCAGCCGGAAAATCGTGGCCTGGATCGTGGGCGTGGCGCTGGCGCTGATCGCGGTGCTGGTCATCGTAGTCGCGCTGTTCGACTGGAACCGGCTGAAGCCGTTCATCAACGACAAGGTGAGCCAGGCAATCGGGCGACCGTTTGTCATCAACGGCGACCTCACCGTGGACTGGGAACGTCAACGCGATGGTGGCGGGATCGCCGCGTGGGTGCCGTGGCCGGAATTCACGGCGCGCGACATCACCATTGCCAACCCCGAGTGGGCCAAGCAGCCGCAGTTCGCCACGTTGCAGGCCTTGCGCTTCCGGTTGTCGCCACTGCCGCTGCTGGCGCATCGCATCGACGTGCCATGGCTGCAACTGGTGCAACCGACCGTGGATCTGCAGCGCGACAAGCAGGCGCGTGCCACGTGGGATTTCACCCTGCCCAAGAGCAGTGCGCCATCGGCGTGGCAGTTGAACCTGGGCGCGATCGGCTTCGACCGCGGCAGCGTGGCGCTGGACGACGCGGTCGGCGCGATCAAGCTGAAGGTGACGATCGAGCCCTTGCAGGGCGCGGTTCCGTACGACCAGATCGTGGCGCAGCAATCCGCCGAAGCACGCGACCAGGCCGGCAAGACCGTCGGCGCCGCGGCGAACAAAACACTGGCAAGCAGCGCAGGCAAGGACGACGCCGACAGCAAGATCGGCAAGCCACGCGCCTCCACCGCCTACCTGTTTGGCTGGACGGCCACCGGGAGTTACCAAGGCAGCCCGGCCAAGGGCCACGGCAAGACCGGCGGCGTGCTGGCGCTGCAGGATGCCAATGAGCCGTTTCCCGTGCAGGCCGATGCGCATATCGGCGACAGCCACATCGCGCTGGTGGGCACGCTGACCGATCCGATGCACCTGGGCGCGCTCGATGTGCGGCTGTGGTTCTCCGGCACCAGCATGGCCAGGCTCTATCCGCTTACCGGCATCACCCTGCCCGACACGCCGCCCTACGCCACCGAGGGCCACTTGAAGGCCACGCTGAACAAGGGCAGCAGCCGCTACAGCTACGAGGATTTCCGCGGCCGTGTGGGCGGCAGCGACCTGGCCGGCAACCTGTTGTTCGTCACCGGCGGCGAGCGGCCCAAACTCAGCGGCGACCTGCATTCCAAACT
>DATJCF010000390.1:0-5711 GCA_035514935.1 Rhodanobacter sp.
TGGGTATCGATGTAGCAAAACGGGGCAGGTTTGGCCTGCAACGACTCGATCAGCGCGTGCAGCACGGTGTGCTTCAGGACATCGGCGAAGTTGCCGGCGTGATAGGCGTGGCGGTAATTCATGGGTGGTCACGGCAGGCGGGGAATGGCCCAGTATAGAGGCGCGGGCCAATCCTCCCCGTGCCTTCACATGTGTGAAGACGTCTGTTTTTCGGCGCGTGGCACGTTACCTGCTTATGCAGGGCGTCTGCCTTGGCTGAAGTGAAGGGATGGTTGATGAGGTTGTCTGGGCGCTGTCTGTTGCTGGCGATGGTCGCGCTGCTTTTGCTGGCGGGCGCGCCGCTGCGTGCGCAGCAGTATTCATTGCAGAACTACGACCGCAAGGCCGGGCTGGAAAGCCTGACCATCACCGCGCTGCTGCAGGATCGGCGCGGCTTCGTGTGGGCGGGTACCGAAATGGGCCTGTACCGGTTCAACGGCGGCAATTTCGAGCGGATGGGCGTTGCGCAGGGTTTCGACAAGGGTGAATACGTCACCACCATGGCGCAGGACCCGCGCCGCGAACTGCTGTGGGTGGCCACCCAGTCGGGCTTGCGACGTGGTGATAGCCTGCATTTCATCAAGGTCGAACCGAACGGCCAGCCGCTGGTGGTCGATGTTGGACGCCCGCTGGTCATGTTGGATGACGGGCGCGTGCTGCTGGTGCGCAATGACGCGCTGATGGTGCTTTCGGGCGATGGCGAGGGGCGGCCCTGGCAATTGCAGCCGATGTTCGACACGGCGCAGCTTGCCGCACTGCCGGCGTTGCACCGCATCACCACCGCCTATCTGGCGCAGGGCCGGTTGTGGCTGGGCTGTGGCACGGCGGTATGCAGCCTCGATGCTTCCGGTCACGGGCAAGTCGTGCTGCACGGGCCGGGGCAGGGTGTGCCCGCGGATGGTTGGATGGGCATGTTGCTGGATCGGGCGGGCAACCTGTGGCTGCGCGGCACACGGCACGTCAGCGTGCGGCTGGCCGGGGCGACGCGTTTCACCGCGCGTGACCTGCCCGAGAGCGCGACCGGCGTGGTCAAGGACGATGGCCGTTTCGTCGAAGATCGCCAGGGCCGCGTACTCACCACCATCAATCATGGGCTCGCGCGCTGGAGCGACGCGGGCTGGACGCTGATCGACAGCCGCAACGGCCTGCCCGACATCAACATCAACGCGTTGATGTTCGACACACAGGGAAGTCTCTGGCTGGGCACCTACGGGAGAGGTATCGCGCGCTGGGCCGGCTACGGCATGGTCGAGGGCTGGGGAGAAGCGCAGGGCATGCAAGGTCTGCCGAACTGGTCGATCCTGCGTGCCGATGCCACCCACATATGGTTCGGCAACGAACTGGGCGGCAGCGTGCTGGAGGAAGGGAAAACCCGGCTGCAGCCCTGGCCGGTGCGCATCGATCCATTGCCGCGGCAGGCGCTGGCGCTGGCCAAGGCGGCCGACGGCGGCATCTGGATCGGTTTGTACGATCACCGGCTGCTGCGTTTCGACCCGGTCAGCGGTCGCACCCGGCTGGTGGCGCGGCTGCCCGCTTTCATCAAGACGCTGCGCGTCGATCGGCAACAGCGTCTGTGGATCGCCACCGTCAACGGCATCTACTACCTCGATGGCGAAGACGCGGCCGTTCAGCGCGTTGCGGCGGCGCAGACCACCGATCGCCAATGCTCCGACATTGCCGAAGGCGACGACGGCACGCTGTGGTTTGCCTGCAATACCGGCGTGCTGCGCTATGCCGAGGGGCAATGGAGCCGCATGCAAACCAGTGGCAAAGCCCCGGTGTCCGGGTTCAGCGCGGTGGCGGTGGATGCCGATGGCGGCCTGTGGCTGGGCGCCAACGAGCCGGGTGTCTGGCGTGCGTCGGTGCACGGCGGACAACTGGATCTTGCTCCGGTGGTGGACGCGTGGCTGGACAACACGCTGGCGTACTTCATCCGACGCGATCACCGCGGCTGGATCTGGGTGGGCGGTGGCGGAGGAGTGGATATTTTCGACGGCCGCCGCTGGACCCACCTGTCGCGCGACGATGGCCTGCTGTGGGACGAGACCGACCAGAACGCGTTTTTCGAGGACACCGACGGCTCGGTATGGATCGGTTCGCCCATCGGCGTGAGCCACATCCTGCATCCGCAGGACATGGTCGCGCGCGCTCCGCACACGGTCGCCGTCACCTCCGTGACGCATGGCGACGCGCCGGTGGAGGCGGGCGGTGAGGTGAACATGGATGGCCATGCCGCGCCGCTGACCGTGCGCTACGCCGTGCTGGGCGGATCCGCCGGCAGCAATCCGCGCTTCCGTTACCGGCTCAGCGGGTCGGACTGGGTCGACACGCGCTCGCATGTCATCAACTTCACCGGTTTGCCCTCCGGCAACTACCGGCTGGAAATCCAGGCGCTGGACGACGACCACCGGACGGTTTCGCCCTCGACCTGTGTCGATTTCCGGATTCCAAGGCCGTGGTGGGAAATGTGGTGGGTGTATCTGGTCGAAGTGCTGCTGCTGGCGCTTGTGCTGGCCATCAGCTGGCGCTGGTACTCGCGCCGGTTGCTGCGCCAGAACCGGCAGCTCGAGGCCCTGGTGAGCGGGCGCACGGCCGAGCTCACCGAAGAGAAGCGCGCGCTGGAGCGTACGCGCGCCGAGCTCTACCAGCAGGCCACCCACGACAGCCTCACCGGGCTGCACAATCGCCGAGCCATCCTTGAACTGCTCGCCGCCCAGCTGGAGGCGCCAGCGAGGCATGCCGCCGGACTGGCGGTGGGCCTTATCGACGCCGATCACTTCAAGCGCATCAACGACACGTTCGGCCATCAGGCCGGTGACGCCGCCTTGCTGACGATCGCCCAGCGCCTGCAGTCGCAATTGCGCGACGGCGACCGGGTGGGCCGCTATGGCGGCGAAGAGTTGCTGGTGGTGTTGCCGAATATCAGCCGGAAAGCGGCGATCGAGCGCATGGCCACCATCCAGTCGGTGGTGAGTGCCCAGCCGCATCGTTGGGGCACGCAACACTTCACGGTGACGCTGAGCATCGGCATGGTCTGGATCGGCGACGAACCGGCATCCGTCGAAGACGTGATCCGTCGCGCGGATACCGCGCTGTACCAGGCCAAGCACCGCGGCCGTGATCGCGTGTCGGAGTTCATGTCCGGTTGAGTTAAGGCAACGCTGACCAAGTATCGCCGCCGTCATGATGACTGGAAGGCCCGCAGGTGGTGTTGCGCGGCGCCGGCAAGACTGGCCGTCTTGCCAAGCCGCGCGGCATCGCCTGCGGGCCTTCCAGCCATCACCTCATCATTTCAAATTCAATAGCTTGAGGCCCGCCCTCTCTGTCCGCATGCCTTCGGTCCGCCGCCTCGACAGACGGCCAGTCTGCCTTCGTCGACGGCCCTTTGGCCTGCGAACAGAGAGGGCGGGTGACGGTGGCGATACTTGGTCAGCGTTGCCTTGGGGCTGCTCAATCCACCATGCCGTGATGCTCGGTGGTGGCCAGCAGCTCCGGTTGCTTGGTGGCGCGCTGGCGCCGGTGCAGCAACGGATGCACGAACACCGCGGCCAGAATCACCACCACGCCCGCATAGAACCCATGGTCAAGCTCGCGCTGCTCGCCCAGCAGCACGATCGCCAGCACGATCGCGTAGACCGGTTCCAGGTTCGTCACCATCTGCGTGCCGAACGCGCTCATGTGCCGCAGCGCCACCAGCGCCAGCGCAAACGGCAACAAGGTGCAGCCGAACGACAGCGCCAGCAGCAACAGCGAATCATGCAGGTCAGGCAGCACGAACGCCGGCCCGGCATGCGGCAGCAGCGGTGCCAGCGCGGTGAGAAACACCGCGCCGGTGCCCAGCTCGATGCAGGTCACCGTGAGCGGGTCGCCATGGTCCACCAGCCGCTTGTTGAGCGAGCCGAACAAGGCCACGAACAGCGCCGACAGCACACCGACCACCAGGCCAATGCGCATCTCGTGCGGCACGCCACCGACCACCAACGCCACGCCCGGCACCACCGCCACGCCGATCAGCAACTCACGCGGGTCGAACCGGCGCCGTGCCAGCCACGGTTCGATGAACGCCAGAAACACCGGCCCCAGCGCAATGCAGGTGGCGCCCACCGAGGCGTTGGACAATTTGATCGCGGCATAGAACGTGAGCCAGTGCAGCGACACCAGCACGCCGATGCCGGCGTAGGCCCAGCGCAACCGCGCAGGCATCGCGCGCAAGCCGCGCCACACCCGTGGCATCACCAGCAACGCCGCCGCTACCAGCACCATGCGCCACCACACCAGCGGCAGCGCGGGCAGCGTGATCAGCTTGCCCAGGATGGCGGTAAATCCCCACAGCACCACGCAGAAATGGATCTGCAACTGCGCCCGGTTGACGGCTTGCATGAGGATATCGCCCAAAGAAGTGGCGGCATTCTAGCGCCTGATCCATCGGGTCCGCCGCCTTTGTAGGAGCGACTTCAGTCGCGATGCTCTTTCTTTGGAATCCCAGAGCAGAAGCATCGCGACTGAAGTCGCTCCTACAGGTTGATGGCTATCTGGCGATTTTCCTGGTGGACGGCATCTTGCCCGAATGGCGAAGCTGTTCCAGCACCGCACGGCAGGTGTTCTCGCCTTCCTCGTCGTGGCTGGGCGCGATCAACGCCAGCAGCGCGGCGGCCGGCGCCGCCACCACGCCCAACGCCACCGCGCCGGCACCGCGCGCCAGCAACGGCCCCGCGTGCACGCCCACGTTCGGGTTCTTCAGCGTGCCCTTGACGTACAGCGGCGAGCGCAGCGACAGGATGCGGAAGCCCTTGGTGTGCGGCTTCACATCCAGGTCGAGTTTTTCGTTGGCGAAGTTCACTGTGCCTTCCACGTTGATCACTGCGTCGTCGGTATCGAACACGAACAGCCGCATGTCGAACAAGCCGTTCTTCGCCGCCATGTCGGCGGCGGCGCAGTTGATCTGTACCGTCTTGTCGCCGAACAGCTTGCCGATGACGATGTTGCCCACGTTGAGGCCGGCCGTTTCCAGCAAGGTCTTGCTGATCGCGCCATCGTTCATCAGCAGCTTCAGCTCGCCATCGGCGCTGCCCAACAGCGCAGCCACCGAGTTGCCATGCGCTTTCAGCGCGGCGTCGCCATTGATTTCGCCAAAGCTGGTGCGCATCGGTTCGAAGGTGGGAAACAGTTGTTTCAGTTTCAGGTGGCGTGCGTCGAGATCGATCGCGCCCTGCATTGGCGATTGGCTGCCATCCAGCATCAAGGTGCTGCCGACGCTGCCGCCGGCCAGGCCGAAGCGCAGCGGGTTGAGCCGCAGCAGACCATCGTTCAACTGCAGGTGCGTGCTCAGCGAATCGATCGGCAGACTTTCGCCGTGCACGATGCGATCGGCGCTGAACTTCACGTCTGCGTCCATCGCGCGCCAGCGATCGGTGCGGAACGGTTCCACCGGCAGCAGCTTGTCCGCCGGTTGGGCGGTGGCGTCGCCACGCCGCTGCTTGGATGCGTTCGAGTCCGCACCGATCAGCGGCGCCAGATCGGCGAACTTCAGTAGTTTGGAATGCAGGTCGCCGCTGAGTTTGGGCCGCTCGCCGCCGGTGACGAACAACAGGTTGCCGGCCAGGTCGCTGCCGCCCACACGGCCGCGGAAATCCTCGTAGCTGTAGCGGCTGCTGCCCTTGTTCAGCGTGGCC
>DATJCF010000391.1:0-6517 GCA_035514935.1 Rhodanobacter sp.
CTCCCAGGGGGCGAACATTTCGTCCACGGGAAGGGTCGTTGCCCGCAGCAAGGTGTTGCGCTGTTTCAGCGCCCGTTGGTAGCGCCGCCAGCCAGGCAGGAAATCGTGTTCCACGTGGAACACACCCCAATCGAGATAGCGGCGACGCTCTTCAGCGGCACCGGCGATCAACGCGTGCGAACCCGGCTCGAAGCAGACCACGGCACATTCGCGCACCAACTGCCCGATCGCCACGTTTTCGCCGTCGACCTTGGCTTCCCAGCGCGCGCCGCTGCGGCCGAGGCCCACGCGGCTGGCCCGGCCATCGTCATGGCGCAATTCGGCAAAGATCGACAGCAATGGTGCGCCCCGCTGCAGCAGTGCATCTTTCGCGCCGGCGCGGAACGAGCGCGCATGCGAGAGCAGGAACACCGCTTCCAGCACGCTGGTCTTGCCGGCGCCGTTCGCGCCCACGAAGACGTTGACTGCCGGATCCAGCTCGATGGCGACATCGCTCAAGCAGCGCAACCCACGCATGCGCAACTGTTCGATCCTCATGCAGTACGCGCCCACAAACAGGAACGCCGGCGCTCCTGGCAGGAACCCCGGCGTTGTCTGTTGTTGCCCATGGCAAAGACCATGCGTTGGCCGTCAGAGCCGCAGCGGCATGATCACGTGACGGGCATGCTCGTTGTCGTGTTCTTGCACCAGGCAGCTGGACTGGGCGTCGCGCAGGCTGAGTCGGGCCTGGTCGCCGCGCAAGGCCGCCAAGGCATCCAGCAGGTAACCCACATTGAACCCAACCGCGAGATCGGACACGTGAGTGTCGGCCTCGACCTCCTCGACGGCCTCTTCCTGCTCCGGGTTGTGCGCCACGATACGCAGCTTGCCGGGCGACAGCTCCAATCGCACGCCACGGTACTTCTCGTTGGACAGGATCGCCGCGCGCTGCAATGCACCGCGCAGTACCTCCCGATCCAGCGTGGCGGTCTTGTCGGCGCCCAGCGGAATCACCGCCTCGTAATCGGGGAAGCGGCCGTCGATCAGCTTGGACGTGAACACCACATCGCCGCGGCGTACGCGCAGGTGGTTGCGACCGAATTCCAGCTCGACCTGGCCATCGCCGGTTTCCAGCAAGCCGATCAGCTCGTTGACGCCCTTGCGTGGAATGATGATCTGGCGGCGGGTACTGACCGAGCTCTGCAGTTCGGTTTCCTTCATTGCCAGACGGTGGCCGTCAGTCGCCACGCAGCGCAAGGTGTGCTCCTGCAGGTCCAGCAGCATCCCGTTCAAGTAGTAACGGACGTCCTGGTTGGCCATCGCGAAGGCGGTCCGCTCCATCAGATCGCGCAACGCCTCTTCCGGCAAGCTGACCTTTTCGACCAGTTCGATCTCGTCGACCGTGGGGAATTCGCTGGCCGGCAGGGTCGTCAAGGTGAAACGGCTGCGCCCGGCATTCAACGACACGCGGTCGCCGTTGAGCTTCAGCTCGATATGCGCGCCGTCGGGCAAGGCCCGCACGATGTCGAACAGTTTGCGGGCCGGAATGGTGATCTCGCCGTTCACCAGCTTCTCGGCGTCGGCCGTGGCGACCATCTCCACTTCCAGATCGGTACCGGTCAATGAAAGCTTGTTGTCGCCAACCTTGATCAGCAGGTTGGCCAGCACGGGCAGGGTCTGGCGACGTTCGACGACGCCGACAACCTGCTGCAGCGGTTTGAGCAGAGCTTCTCTCTGGATGCTGAATTGCATGGCTTTGCTTCCCCTATACCTGCTGTTCTGTCTTTAAAAGAAGTTTAGTAGTAGTTGTAGGCACTGTGGGTAACTTTTCTATCGGAATTTACTCTTGAAAATCAAGATGATACGTTATTTTATGGCTGTGCCCGGATCGGCTGGATGCCGGTGGACGCTTTGTGGATAACTTCAGGTGCCAATCCGTCCACCCATTATCCACAGCTTGTTGCCCTGCTTATCCATAATCTTTCGCCTCCGTCTCAGCCGGTCAGTGTGCGAATCAATTGATCCCAGTCCTGGCGCATCCGCGGATCGGTCTCGATGAATTTGCGGATGGTCTTGCAGGCGTGCATGACCGTGGTGTGGTCGCGCCCGCCGAACGCTTCGCCGATCTCCGGCAGGCTGTGCTCGGTCAGTTCCTTGGACAAGGTCATCGCGATCTGCCGCGGCCGTGCCAGCGAACGCACGCGTCGCTTGGACAGCAAGTCCTGCAGGCGCACGTTGAAATATTCGGCGGTGATCTTCTGGATGTTCGGGATGGTGACCGCCTGGGCGTGCGTGGCGAGCAGGTCGCGCAGGGTTTCCTCGGCGAAGTCCGTGGTGATCGGCTTGCCGTAGAAGTTGGCGCGGGCAGCCAGCGTATTCAGCGCCCCCTCCAGGTCCCGTACGTTGGACCGGATGCGCTTGGCCAGCAGCATCGCCACGCTCTCGTCCACCGCGACGCCCTTCTCGTGCGCCTTGGCCAGCAGGATCGCCGCACGGGTCTCGAAATCCGGTGGCTCGATCGCCACCGACAGGCCCCAGCCCAGGCGCGATTTCAACCGCGGCTCCAGTTTGTCCACTTCCTTCGGGTAACGATCGCAGGTCAGGATGATCTGCTGCTTGGACTCGAACAACGCATTGAAGGTATGGAAAAATTCCTCCTGCGTGGTGTCCTTGCCGGCGAAGAACTGGATGTCGTCGATCAGCAGCGCGTCGACTGAGCGGAAGCGTTGCTTGAACTGGTCCATGCTCTTGGCACGCAAGGCCTCGATCATCGAACCGACGAACTGCTCGGAGCGCAGGTACAGCACCTTGCAGTCGGGGTTGTGCTCGCGCATCAGGTTGCCGGCGGCGTGCATCAGATGGGTCTTGCCCAAGCCGGTGCCGCCGTACAGCAGCAGCGGGTTGTAGGCCCGGCCGGGGTTGGTGGCCACCTGCATCGCGGCGGCCTTGCCCAACTGGTTCGACTTGCCTTCGACGAAGGTTTCGAAGGTGTAGTGAGGGTCGAGGTTGTGGGTGAATGCCGGCGCTGGCGCAGCGGCCGTGGCGCGGTTGGCCGGCTTGCTGACGGGTTTGGCGCTCGCGGCGGAGCGGACCGAACTGGAGCCGACTTCCAGCCGCACCGGGCACGGCTTGCCGGCCAGATGCTGCAGCACGGCTTCGATCTGTTCCAGGTAGCGTTCCCGCACGGTGTCCAGGGTGTACGAATTGGGTGCAAACAGCTGCAGGCCGCCGGCATCGTCGCGCGCCTGCAACGGCATCAGCCAGGTGTGCAGGTCTTCGGCGCTCAAATCGCCTTCGAGGCGCTCAAGGCAGCGCCGCCACAGATCACTCATGAATGAAATCAACCACAGCTTGGAGCGCTTGCACGCGGGGAATGAGCTAGTCTAGCAGCAGCCCCGACCGCCCAGCCCGCCACATATCCACATGGGTATCCACAGGCCGTGCACAGGCCGTCATCCCGCGTCATTTGACAGGTGCGCGGAAAAGCCGACATACTTTCCAACCTTTTTATTCACATTCCCTTCGGAGTAAGCCATGAAGCGGACCTTCCAGCCAAGCAAGCTCAAGCGCGCTCGCAACCACGGTTTCCGTGCCCGTATGGCCACCGCCGACGGTCGCAAGATTCTCAACGCCCGTCGCGCCAAGGGCCGCAAGCGCCTGATCCCGTAAGTACGCATCCAGCATTGGGGACGAGCGTCATGTCCACCGCCGGGCTGCCGCGCGACGCGCGGTTACGTCGGCCGGAAGACTTCGCCGCCTTGCGGACAAGCAGCGGACGCGCAGGCGGCCGCTGTTTTCATATGCGTTACCGCGAGAACGAGCTGGGCCATGCCCGGCTCGGCCTGGCCATTTCCAAGCGCGTCTCCAAACGTGCCGTCGAGCGCAACCGGATCAAGCGCCTGCTGCGCGAGTCGTTCCGTCGGGTGCGCCACCAGCTGCCAGCAGTCGACATGATGGTGATGGCGCGCGAGCAGGCCGCCGGCGTGCCCGGGCCGCAACTGCTGGCCGAGCTCGACGGGTTGTGGAAGAAGTTGCTGGCCGGCCCGGAGCGCCCGAACCATTGAAGCGGACGGGCGACACCAGCACAATCGAGCGTTGACCTTTTCCTTTTCTGTCTCCGCGGCGTTGACACGTGTCGTGGCGTTACCCGGATTTGCTACGCGATGAATCAAACGCGCACCTTCCTCATGTTCGCTCTGCTGGCCGTGGCCTACCTCCTGTTCCTGGCGTGGGAGAAGGACTACGCACCGAAGCCGCCGCTGGCCGAGGTCGCCAGCGCCCCCAGCGCGGCGGTTCCCTCGGCCGACCACAGCGTGCCGGGCGCGATCCCGAATGCCGTGGCCCCTGCTGCCGCTCCTGCCCCGGTGGCTACCGGCGACGCTGCCCCCGCGACGGCGCAACTGATCACCGTCAGCACCGACGTATTGAAGTTGAGCGTGGACACCCGCGGCGGCAGCCTCGTGCATGCCGATCTGCTGGCCTACCCGCAGGCGCCACGCACGCACAAGGCGCCGAATCCGCCGCCGACCGTGTTGCTGACCACCGATCCCGAGCGTTACTCGGTGGCCCAGAGCGGCCTGGTCAGCAGCAGCGACCACGCCGCGGCAGACCAGCCGAACCACCTGGCACTGTTCCACAGCGAAAAGACCGCGTACGCCCTCGCCGAGGGCCAGGACGAGTTGAAGGTCGACCTCACCTGGCAGGACGCCGCCGGACTCAAGGTCACCAAGACCTACACGTTCAAGCGCGGCAGCTACGTGATCGGTGTCAGCCAGCGCATCGACAACGGCAGTGCCACGGCGTGGCAGGGCAATGCCTATCAGCAATTGCTGCGGGTCGAGCCGCCGAAGCCCTCCAGCTGGATCAAGGGCTACATGGAACCGGAATCGCGCAGCTTCCAGGGCGCTGCCTGGTACACCGGCGAGAAGTTCGAGAAGCTGACGTTCAAGGAATTGGCGGACCCGAAGGATGCGCTCAACGCCCCGATCAAGGGTGGCTGGGCGGCGATGCTGAGGCTGTACTTCGTCACCGCGTGGATTCCGCCGGTCGATCAGACCGAACAGTACGTCACCCAGACCCTCAACCCGGACAGCGCGCATCCGCGCTACCTGATTCGCACCGTCGGGCCCGCGCTCGACGTGGCGCCGGGGCAGAGCCTCACCAGCCAGTCGCGCCTGTACGTGGGCCCGAACAAGCAGGGCGTGATGGGCACGATCGCGCCGGGGCTGGATCTCACCATCGACTACGGCATGTTCAAGATCATCGCCGTGCCGATGCACTGGGTGCTGTCGCAGTTCCACGCGATCTCGAAGAACTGGGGCGTGGCGATCATCCTGCTGGTGCTGTTGATCAAGGGCCTGAGCTGGAAGCTCACCGCCATCCAGTACCGTTCCAGCGCCCGCATGCGCAAGCTGCAGCCGCGTGTCCAGGCGCTCAAGGAGCGCTATGGCGACGACAAGCAGAAGATGCAGATGGCGATGATGGAGCTGTACAAGAAGGAGAAGGTGAACCCGATGGGCGGCTGCCTGCCGGTGCTGATCACCTTGCCGGTGTTCTACGGCCTGTTCTTCGTACTCGAGTACAGCCTGGAGCTGCGCCACGCGCCGTTCCTGTGGATCCCCGACCTCAGTGCGCCCGATCCGATCTACATCCTGCCGATCATCTACGCGATCGTGATGCTGGGCACGCAGTGGCTGAACCCGGTCGCTGCGGGCATGGATCCGACCCAGGCGAAGATGATGAAGGTGATGCCGCTGCTGTTCACCGTGATGTTCGCGTTCTTCCCTGCCGGCTTGTGTCTGTACTACGCCGTCAACGGCATCGTCGGTCTCGGCCAGCAGTGGTGGATCACCCACCATATCGACCGCGAGGACACGGTGGCACCGAAGGCCGCCTGATCCGGCGTCAACGCCACCCTGTCAGCCGCGACCGGGCAACCGTCGCGGCTGACTTCGTTTAGAGTCAGCGGATCATGAACGAACACAGCACCGACACCATCGCCGCGATTGCCAGCGCGCCCGGCGCCGCCGGTGTCGGTGTGCTGCGCGTGTCCGGCGCGGCGGTACCGGCGATCGCCAAGGCCTTGCTCGGCCGCGCGCCGCAGCCGCGCCACGCGCATTTCGCCGCGTTCCGTGGCCGCTCCGGCGAGCTGATCGACCGCGGCCTGTTGCTGCACTTCCCGGCACCAGCCTCCTACACCGGCGAACACGTGCTGGAGCTGCAGGGTCACGGCAGCGCGGTGCTGCTCGACCTGCTGCTGCGCCGCGTCTGCGAACTCGGCGCGCGGCTGGCCCGCCCCGGCGAATTCACCGAGCGCGCGTTCCTGAACGGCAAGCTCGACCTGGCCCAGGCCGAAGCGGTCGCTGACCTGATCGCCGCGCGCTCGCAGGCCGGCGCACGCGCCGCCTTGCAGTCGATGGAAGGCGTGTTTTCGCGCAAGGTCGAGGCGCTGCTGCGAAGGCTGATCGCCTTGCGCGTGCATATCGAGGCGGCGATCGACTTCCCCGAGGAAGAGATCGACTTTCTCGCCGACCCGGCC
>DATJCF010000392.1:0-5054 GCA_035514935.1 Rhodanobacter sp.
ACCTGATGAGGCGGCACCAATGGTGGCTTGGTGTATTCGACATGTTTGATCTGATGATGCGAGTCGTAGGTATAACGGGCGCCGGCCGGATCCTGAATGCCGCGTTCCTCAACCAGCCGTGCAAACAGCGCAGCCTCTTCACTGCCTCGGCTGAAGCTGACACTGGCGACGCGGATCTGTACGTCCGGATCTTCGCGCCGCCATTGCTTCGCGCGCTCGATGAACTGCTTGTACATCTCCTCGGCCCGCTCATCAACGGTGTTACCGCGCATGTTGTCCAGCACAGGTGAGAAGAATCCATGTTGCTGAGTGCCCGGCCCGGGAACATAACCGAAGCCAATCCTCACATTATCGGCTTCCTCCACCTGTCGAGCGATAAGCGCAACGTTGGTCGCATGCTCGGGATCGTGGATGGCGTCATTGCCGGTGCCATCCAGCGCGGCAATGAAGAGACGTTCATGCGGATGGTCCGCATGGATCAGTATCGGCTCCTCGAAAGACACCAGTTGCGCCCGTCCGTCAGTGTAAATCGGCAATCGCGACGCGGCAGAATCGGTGCGTACTCCATCACCGAGGATGCCATCCGGGTCCCTCCGGTCGTGCTCCATGACAGCGCTCCCTTCAGTACGTATGTGTCCAGGCCAGGATCACGTCGTCCCGGAAATCGCTGTCCTTGTTGCCCGGAATCTGCTCGGTCTTGGTGGCAATGAATGCCTTCATGTAGACGCTGATCGTGCGATCGTTCACTTCGAGCAAAATGCCTGGCTCGCCTCCCCAGGAGCGATCGGGGATTTCGGCATCGGGCACGTTGTACAACACACGTTCGTCCTTGAAGATAGCTCCGATGTCCACCTTGGCCGTGTGCGCCACGCCGTCCAGCGACGTCCAACTTACTTGCGCCGGGGGCGGGAAATTCCGGATACCCAGGTAGGAGGCGAACGGCCAATGGTCCCGGTAGTCTGCCGATGGCGGCGCTGGTGACGGCTGTTCGTCCGCCTTGTAGGGCGTGAAGTTGAAGTCGTTGTAGATCACGTGGCAGCGGATGGTGTTGTAGCAGAACACCTGGAAATCGTGCTTCACAAAGCGCAGCGGGAACATGGAGGAGCCTGACGTGTGCGCGCTGTTGGAATCGGGCTGGGTCGACATGGCGGGGAGGCATCCTGTCATCAGCAACAGTGTGGCGGCGGTGCAGAAGGCGGCGCGGAAGAAGGGCATCCGATCAGACATGAAGCGCTCCCGATCGGCCCGACGGTGACGTTGACCCCACGACGCGCACGCCGGCGCAATCCTCGAACGACAGAACAGACATGGCGGGATCTTCCTTGGCGGGACGCACCGATGCGTTATACCGGATACGAGTCCGGCGCGATGTCGGAGCGCGCCGTATTCTGCGAAGGCGAACCGTGGCCCGGTTGTGGGTGTCAGCGAGGCGGACGTCTGGATCGTCGTGCACTCAACGGTTCGCGCCGCCTTTCATACCACCTGCTGGTCACTCGCTCCGGTTGGGCGGCACCAGCGCGATCACGGTCCACCCCGGCCGTGGCTCCAGCTCGCGCTTGGAGGACGCCACCCGCAGCACGCCCTTTTCCTCGATGCCGAACATCAGCACGGTATCGGAGCCGTACTGTTCGATGAAATGCGGCCAGTCGAAAGTGGCGGTGAGCCGGGTGGACTTCACGCGCCAGCCGCTGGCCAGCATCTCGCCGAAGCGGCCGTGGGTCATGTTCTCGTCGAACAGCGGCGGTGACAGCAAGCCGCCGGAGAACGCCGCGCGCTCGGTGCTTTCCTGCGGTGTCAGGTTGCGCAGG
The DNA here is from genome assembly GCA_035514935.1 of Rhodanobacter sp. Taxonomy (GTDB): domain Bacteria; phylum Pseudomonadota; class Gammaproteobacteria; order Xanthomonadales; family Rhodanobacteraceae; genus Rhodanobacter. Next base: position 1,809 of record DATJCF010000392.1, read on the forward strand.
CGATAGACCTTGTCGCGCCCGAATTCCTGCCGGTAATGCACGCAGGCCAGCGAGTTGCGCTCGCGGTTGGTGCTCATGGCCAGCAGACGGCCGATACCGGCAAGGTCCAGGTGCCGCTCCGCGTGGGGCGAGGCGGGGTTGCCGAAGAACGTGCTGAGCCCGTCCATCCGCGCCTGGCGGATGCCATCCCAGTCGTCGTCGGCCAGTACCACGCGGAAGCCGGCGTCCTTCAGTGATGAACCGATCGCGCGCGCCACGTGGTCTGAGCCGAAGATCAGCACGCCGCGCGGCTCGGGTTCGGCCACCTTCAACCACAGCGCCAACGGCCGCGCGGTGGCGCTTTGCAGCACCACGGTGCCGATGATCAGGGTGAACACCAGCGGCACCAGGGCGTCGGCGCCGGGCACGCCCAGCGCGTCCAGCCGCAGGGCGAACAGCGCCGATACCGACGCCGCCACGATCCCGCGCGGCGCCACCCAGCCGATCAGTGCCCGCTCGCGCCAGGTCAGGCTGCTGCCCATGCTGGCCAAGGCCACCGTCACTGGCCGCACCAGCAATTGCGCGATGATGAACAGGGCGATGCCCGCGCCCAGCATGCCGTCGGGCAGCGGCCAGTGCAGACGCGCCGCCAGCAGAATGAACAGCAGCGACACCAACACCGTGGTGAGGCTCTCCTTGAAGTCGAGGATGTCGTCCATGTGCACATTGCGCATGTTGCCCAGCGCAATGCCCATGATGGTGACTGCCAGCAGGCCGGACTCGTGGGTCAGCGCATTGGAGACGCTGAAGGCCAGCGGCACCGTCGCCAGTACGGCGTAATTCTGCAGGTACTCGGGAATCATCTGCCGCCGCAGCAGGAAGCCGATCACCATGGCGGCCAGCCCGCCGATCACCGCACCGCAGAGGATCGTGGCCACGAAGATGCCCACCGTGTGGCCCTCCTGCTGCGACACGATCGCTTCGTAGATCAGCACCGCGAACAATGCGCCCAGCGGATCGATCACGATGCCTTCCCAGCGCAGCGTGTTGGCGATGCGCGCGTTCGGCCGCAGCGTGCGCAGCATCGGCGCGATCACGGTGGGGCCGGTGACGCAGGCGAGCGCGCCGAACAGCAGCGCGATCGGCCAGCTCAATCCCGCCACCAGATGCGCGGCCAGCGCCAGCAGCAGCAATGCGGCGACGGCGCCATAGCTGACCAGCCCGCGCACCGCATTGCCGATACCCGGCAACTCGCTGAAACGCAGGGTGAGGCTGCCTTCGAACAGGATCAGCGCCACCGACAGCGACACGATCGGGAACAGCAGGTCGCCCAGCAGCTTGTCGGGATCAAGCACGCCGGTGGCCGGCCCCAGGATGATGCCCGCCAGCAGCAGAAACAGGATCGCCGGCAGCCGTACCCGCCAGGCCAGCCATTGCGCCAGGAAGCCGATCATCAGCATGCCGGCGAGCATCAAGCCGAGCTCGATAGTCATCGCATTCCTTGGAAATATCAGGGCGCCATCGAACCATGTGCCGGCCGGCGCGTCCAGACAGCGGCAGATTGTCGCGCTACCGACCGGAGCCCTGGACCCGCCGATATTGCAGCGCCTCGGCCAGATGCTCGCGCTCGAGCAAGGCGGCGCCGCCGTCCAGATCGGCAATGGTGCGCGCCACCCGCAACACGCGGTGATAGGCGCGGGCCGACAAACCCAGCCGCTCCAGTGCACTCTCGAACCAGCGCCGTTCCGCGGGCCCGAGCGCGCAATCACGCTCCAGCTCGCGCACGCTGATCTCCGCGTTGGGCCGGCCCGCACGCATCAGCGATTGCCGACGTGCGGCCAGCACCCGCGCGCGCACCGTGGCGGAGTCCTCGTCATTTCCGGAACGCGGCCCGCCCAGATCCGCCAGCGGCACCTGCGGCACTTCGACGCACAGGTCGATGCGATCGAGCAACGGCCCGGAAATGCGCGAGCGGTAGCGCTGGATCTGGTCCGGCGTGCAGTGGCAGCGCTGCATGGGGTCGCCCGCGTAACCGCAGGGGCATGGGTTCATCGCACCCACCAGCTGAAACTGGGCGGGAAACATCGACTGGCGCGCGGCCCGCGAGATCAGGATCTGGCCCGATTCCATCGGCTCGCGCAGCACTTCCAGCACCTGCCGGCTGAACTCGGGCAGCTCATCCAGAAACAGCACGCCGTTGTGCGCCAGCGAAATCTCGCCCGGCCTCGGATACGACCCGCCGCCCACCAGCGCCACCGCCGAGGCGGTGTGATGCGGCGCCCGAAACGGCCGACGGCGCCAGCGCGCCAGATCGATGACCTGCCCCGACACCGACGCCACCGCGCAGGTTTCCAGCGCCTCGGATTCGGACAGCGGCGGCATGATGCCGGGCAGGCGCTCGGCCAGCATCGTCTTGCCGGTGCCCGGCGGCCCCATCAGCAACAGGTGATGGCCACCCACGGCGGTGATTTCCAGCGCCCGGCGCGCCTGCAATTGACCGCGCACGTCGCTGAGATCGGGGCCGTCGTCGGCGCCACCGGTGCTGGGCGTGGCGATCGGCGCGGAAAGCTCTTCCGCCCCGCGCAGCCACCCACACACCTCGGCCAATGTGCGCGCCACCCGCACATCCACATCCGGCACCAGCGCGGCTTCGGCGGAGTTTTCGTAAGGCACCAGCACCCGGCGTCCGCGCGCACGCGCGCGCAACAAGGCCGGCAGCACACCGGAGACGCTGCGCAGGGCGCCGGTCAAGGCCAGCTCGCCCAGGAATTCGCAGTCATCCAGCTTGTCGCGCGGCACCTGTCCGCTGGCGGCCAGGATGCCCAGCGCGATTGCCAGGTCGAAGCGGCCGCCATCCTTGGGCAGCTCGGCCGGCGCCAGGTTCACCGTGACGCGGCGATTGGGGTATTCGAAGGCCGTGTTCTGGATCGCCACGCGTACGCGGTCACGGGCTTCACGCACCGCGGCCTCGGGCAGACCCACGATATTGGTAGATGGCAAGCCGCCGGACAGGTGTACCTCGACCATGACCTGCGGCGCGGTGATCCCTTCCTGGGCGCGGCTGAGGGTTACGGCGAGGCTCATGCGGACACGGGTCGGCGCGGGGAACGATCGCTGACAGGCACGCCGGGCGACTCCATCCGTTGATAAATAACCGCCCCCGATCGTTCTCGGGGTGAGGTGACGGATCGGGGGCGGCTCCCGGGAGCTGGTGTTACGGTGTCCCGCGGTGGGCGACGGCAGCCTCCAGTTCGGCCACGCGTTGCT
>DATJCF010000393.1:0-5988 GCA_035514935.1 Rhodanobacter sp.
CGCAACGCGCAGGGCCAGATGGTGCCGCTGGGTTCGTTCGTCACCGTGCATCAGGGTGCGGGCCCGGACCGCGTGCAGCATTACAACGGTTATCCGACTGCCGAGATCAACGGCGGCCCGGCGCCGGGCTTCAGCTCGGGCCAGGCGCAGGCGGCGATGGAAAAGCTGGCCAAGGACAACCTGCCCAACGGCATCAGCTTCGAGTGGACGGAGCTGACCTACCAGCAGATCCTGGCCGGCAACACCGCGATCCTGGTGTTCCCATTGTGCGTGCTGCTGGTGTTCCTGGTGCTGTCGTCGCTGTACGAGAGCTGGTCGCTGCCGCTGGCGGTGATCCTGATCGTGCCGATGGTGCTGCTGTCCGCGATTGCCGGCGTATGGCTGAGTGGCGGCGACAACAACATCTTCACCCAGATCGGCTTGATCGTGCTGGTGGGCCTGGCGTGCAAGAACGCGATCCTGATCGTGGAATTCGCCCGCGAACTGCAGCTGGAAGGCGTGCCGCGTCATGAGGCCGTGCTGGAAGCGGCCAGGCTGCGCTTGCGTCCGATCCTGATGACCTCGATCGCGTTCATCATGGGCGTGGTGCCGCTGGTCACCTCCAGCGGCGCCGGTGCCGAGATGCGCCATGCGATGGGCGTGGCGGTGTTCGCCGGCATGCTGGGCGTGACCATCTTCGGTCTGATCTACACCCCGCTGTTCTATGTCGTCATCCGCGCCCTGGTCGAGCGTCGCGAGGCCCGCGCGGCCGAGCGCGCCGCCGCCCACGCGCTGCCGGCGCTGGAGAACCAGGGATGAAAACCGTACGCAGGATCGCCGGCGTCGGTGTCGCCATGGCCTCGGACATGCTCGGTGTGACTCTGGCGGGGCTGATCTACACGCCCCTGGTCTACAACGTCATTCACGCCCTGGCGGAGCGTCGCGAGTCCCGCGCCCACGCTGCCGGGCTGGAGAACCACTGATGAAACCACTGCTGAAAATCGCCGCGCTCAGCGCGGCCCTGGTAACCACATTGGTTCTGGCGGGTTGCGCCAGCATCGGCCCCGACTATCACGCCGAGAAAATCGCCGCACCGCAGCTACAGGGCCTCGACGCCGCGCAGGAAAGCAACGCGCAGTTCCAAGCCGCGTGGTGGAAGCAGTTCAACGACCCGACGCTGGATGCCTTGATCCAGCGCGCGGCGGCGAACAATCTCGACCTGCGCATTGCCGTGGCGCGTTTGCATGAATCGCGCGCGCTACTCAGCGGCGCCAAGTCCGATCGCCTGCCCACCATCAACACCGGCGTGGACTACACCCGCAGCCGCGGCCAGCAGCCGGGCTTCAGCGACCAGCGTCTCACCACGACCACCTACCAGGCCGGCTTCGATGCCTCGTGGGAGCTGGACGTGTTCGGCGGCGTGCGTCGTTCGGTGGAAGCGGCCGGCGCCGATCTGGGTGCCAGCGAGGCGGCATTGCACGATGTGCAGGTCAGCCTGCTGGCCGAGGTGGCGCGCAATTATTTCGAATTGCGCGGCAGCCAGCTGCGGCTCGACATCGCCAGGCGCGACATCGAAAACCAGCGCCAGACTGTGCACCTGACCGAGGTGCGCCAGCAGGTCGGCACCGGCGCCGAGCAGGACGTGGCCAGCGCGAAGGCCCGCCTCAGCGCGGTGCAGGCGCAACTGCCGCTGCTGCAGACCCAGGCCAGCGCCAGCGAGTACCGCCTCGCCGTGCTGCTGGGCGAACGGCCGGGCGAGCTCGATATCGACGTGTCGCCGACGACCTTCACCCCGATCGCCACCACCTTGCCGATCGGCGACGCCGGCGACGTGCTGTCGCGCCGTCCGGACGTCCAGATGGCCGAGCGCGAATACGCCGCCGCCAACGCACGCATCGGCGTGGCCAAGGCGGATTTCTTCCCGCATATCTCGCTGGGCGGCTTCCTGGGCTTCCTGTCCGGGCGCAGCAATGACTTCGGCAGCCCGTCGACGCGGGCGTGGTCGCTGGCACCCAGCATCAGCTGGGCCGGCCTCAACGTGCAGCGCGTGCGCGCGAACCTGCACGTCAGCGAGGCGCGTGCCGACGCGGCGCAGGCGAACTACCAGCGCACCGTGCTGGAGGCGATCGAGGACATCGACAACGCGGTCACCGGCTTCAACCAGCAGCGCGTGCGCGTCGATCACCTGATCGAGCAGGCCACGCAGAGCAAGCGCGCCGCCGACCTCGCCCGCATCCGCTACCAGGAGGGCGCCACCGGCTTCCTCGAACTGCTCGACGCCGAGCGTACCCAGCTGGGCGCCGAGGACGATCTGGCGCAGGCCGAGGCGGCGATCAACACGCGCGCCGTCGCCCTGTACAAATCGCTTGGCGGCGGCTGGCAGGCCTGCGGTGATGAACACTGCAGCGCCGTGGCCCAGGTCGACGCCACGCCATGAGCGCATCGGCAAGGCGCCTGCCGGCAACGGCAGGCGCGTCGGCGATCACGCCGACCCATCGCGTGGCGCTGGTCACCGGCGCCAACCGCGGGCTGGGCTTCGAGGTGGCGCGCCAGCTCGGCGAACGCGGCATGACCGTGCTGCTGGGCGCCCGCGACATGGACAAGGGCCTGCATGCCGCGCGTCAGCTGGCCCATTTGCCCGGCGAAATGATCGCGGTGCAGCTCGACATCACCCGGCAGGACCAGGTCGATACGCTGGCGCGCTGGATCACCATCACCTACGGCCGGCTCGACGTACTGGTCAACAACGCCGGCGGCTATTACTACCCGCGCACCAATCCGGTGGAGGTCGACATCGCGCCGGCGCGCGAGGCGATGGACACCCACCTGTTCGGCACCTGGCGCGTATGCAGCGCGATGTCGCCACTGATGCACCGCCACGGCTACGGCCGCATCGTCAACGTCTCCAGCGGCTACGGCGCCACCACCACCAGCGGCGCCAACTGCCCGGCCTACCGTGTCTCCAAGGCGGCCCTGAACAGCTACACCCGCACCCTCGCCAGCGAACTGGAAGGCAGCGGCATCCTGGTCAACGCCGTCTGCCCCGGCTGGGTTGCCACCGACATGGGCGGCCCCGGTGGCCGCCCCGTCAGCGACGGCGCCGCTGGCATCGTCTGGGCCGCCTGCCTGACCGAACCCCTTACCGGCGGGTTTTACCGGGATGGGCAGCGTATCGCCTGGTGATCAGCGGCGACTCTTGTGCATCACCACCAACGCATACACGTCGATGGCGCCATCGGCGTGGGCGGTAGGCATAACGTCGCTATAGACATGCCAGTATAGCGTCGCTATATTGACCCCATGGATGCACGCGACATCCTGCTCAACGCCGCCTTGAAGGTTCTGGAGGAAGACGGCGAGGCACCGTTCTCGACGCGCAAGGTCTGCGCGATCGCGAACGTGACGGCGCCGACGCTTTACCATCACTACGGCAGTGCCGATGGGCTGCTGAGCGCGGCCATGGCGGAAGCCTTTGGGCAGTTCCTCGAAAGCAAAAAGGCGGTGGTGCAATCCGCCGATCCGGTGGTGGTGCTGCGCGGGGGCTGGAACGATTACGTGCGCTTCGCGGCAACGCGGCCCCGGCTCTACGCGGCGATGATGAGCCGCGTTCTCGGCGGCGCTGACATCCCTGCCGCTGAGCAGGCCTTTGCGCTCCTGATCGCACGCATCGCCGCCATCGCCGCCAAGGGGCGGCTCCGTCCGACAGTCGCGGCGGCGGCCGATCTCATGTGGGCATCGGCGAACGCGGCATCCATGCTTCACGTGACCGCCCGGCTGCGGAAGGGCGCGCCGCCCGCTTCGGTGGTGCTGGAGCAAATCCGCGAGGACGCCTTGCGGTCCATTCTGAAGCCCGCGCGGAAAGGCCGATCACGATGAAAATTCTCGTCACGGGCGGCACCGGCCTGCTCGGTGGTCACCTGATCCCCAAGCTCGTGGACGATGGCCACCAGGTTTTCGCCCTCACCCGCTCCACGTCATCGCACACCATGCTGCAGGCCATGGGGTCGACGCCCGTTGACGCGGATCTGGAAAGCGGCGCGCCGCCGGTGCTGCCGCTGATCGATGCCGTTGTGCATGCTGCGGCCATGTTCCGCTTTTCCGGGCCCCGCATGCCCTTCTTCCGCACCAACACCGATGGCACCGCAGCGTTGCTGAAGGCGGCCAGATCAGCGGGCGCGCAGACGTTCGTCTACATCAGTGCGGCCGGAATCATCATGGACGACGACGGCACGCCTGTCCGCAACGCCGATGAACGCGCGCCGGTTTTTACGGACCACTTCTCCGCCTACATCGCGAGCAAGGCACGCGCGGAAGCCTTGGTGCTTGCCGCCAACCAAACCGGCTTTCGCACGATCGCGCTTCGCCCACCGGCTATCTGGGGACCCGGCGATCCGTTCAGCAGAGCGCTTCCCGACGCCATCGGCTCGGGCCGATTCGCCTTCATCGACCGCGGCGACTATGCGTTTTCGACCTGCCACGTTGACAACGTGGTCGAAGCGATACGGTGCGCTCTTGAACGGGGTGAGGGTGGACGTGCCTTCTTCATCAGGGATCAGGAAGAGCGGACCTTCCGGGCGTTCGTCGCGTCGCTCGCGAGTGTGCAGGGTTTGTCGATCGACCAGCTGGGTTCCATGCCGTACTGGCTCGCTTCAGCCTTGGGCCGGCTGCTTGACGCCATCTGGGCCGTAACGCGGAAAGATGGCGATCCGCCGATTTCACGTTCGATGATCCGCATGATCGGACGCGCGTTCACCATCGATGACACCGCTGCCCGTCGGGAACTGGGTTATGTCGGAAGAACGTCGCGGGTCGATGGCCTGCGAAGTTATGGAGAACCGTAAGCTGCTGCTTTGAAGCTCGCGTGCTGGAACCAAACGGACAAGAGCATCGCGACTGAAGTCGCTCCCGCGGGGAGAGCCGCCCGAGCTAACGCTGCACGATATGCGCGAACCACTCCCAGCCATGCACGCGTTCGGTGATGAGCTTGGTGCAGGTGAGCATCGGCACGGCCAGCAGGGCGCCGGGGATGCCCCATAGCCAGCCCCAGAGCAGCAGCCACAGCAGGATCGCGATGGGGCTCAGCCGCATGCTGCGGCCCTGGATGAACGGGGTGATCAGGTTGCCTTCGATCGCGGTGATGCCGGCGAAGGTCAGCACCGGCAGGAACACGTCGAAGCTGGCGTCGTTCGCATACAGCATGCACACGATGGACAGCACGATGGTGGTGACGATGGCGCCGACGTACGGGATGAAATTGGCGAACATCGCCACCGCGCCCCACAGCAGCGGATCGGGCACGCCGTACAGCCACAACATGCAGGCGGTGATCGCGCCCAGTCCCGCGTTGATCGACAGCGCGGTGAGCAGGTAGCGCGATATCTCGGTCTGGATGCTGCGCACGATGGTCACGGCGTGGCGCTTGTAGGTGAAGCTGGGGGTGATCTCCACCAGTCTTCGCAGCATGGAGTCGCCGTAGATCAGGAAAAAGAACACCAGCAGCACCACGCTCAGCACGGCGGCCAGCACTTTGGGCGCGGTGGAAACCACGTCCCAGGTGCTGAACGATACCGGTGACGGCTGGCTCGACGAACTGCGCACAGGGTGCCCGGCCACCAGGGTCTGGGTGGCGCGATTGGCCGCCTCCAGTGGCTGGGTGAGGCCCTTGAGCTTGGGCACGAAATGACGGATGGCCGCGGGCGCACCCTGGAACCAGCCCACCGCCGGCTGCGCCAACTGCCCCACGCCGGTGCCGATGCCCACCATCAGGCTGATCACCAGCACGCTGGCGGTGAGCCAGCGCGGCAGGCGCACGCGGGCGCCGGCCGCCACGATGGGGTTCAGCGCCAGGCCGATGAAGGCGGCCAGCACCAGCGGAATCAGCAGGGCGCGGGTGATGGTGATGGTGTAGAGCAACGCCAGCAGCAACAGCGCGTTCATCACCACGCGCAGCGCGCGCAGGTGGCGACGCATGCCACGCACGTAGCGCGTGCCCGGCGCGGCCCGGCGCAA
>DATJCF010000394.1:0-10784 GCA_035514935.1 Rhodanobacter sp.
TTGCCGCGGTTGATCGGCACATCGGTCTGGATGAACGAGGTGTACGGCTGGTCACGCTGGCCCAGGTTGCGGCCTACCGCGCTGACGATGCCCTGGGTCACGGTGTAGTCGAAGCCGAACGGCGAGCCGATCGCCAGCACCCACTGACCAGGTTTCAAGCTGCGCGAATCGCCGATGTTCACTGTCGGCAACTTGCCGCCCGCGTCGACCTTCAGCAGCGCGATGTCGTACGTCGGATCGGTGCCGACGACCTTGGCGGTCAGCGTGCGCCGGTCCTGCAACCGCACATTGACCTTGTCGGCCCCTTCAACCACATGGTTGTTGGTGAGGATGTAGCCGTCGCCGGAAATGATGAAGCCCGACCCCAGCGAGGTGTGCCGTTGCTCCTGCGGTGACGGCATCATCGGCATGCCGAAGAAACGCCGGAACAACTCGGCCTGCGGATCATCAGCCTGGCCCGGGCCCGGCACCACGCTGCGGCGGCGATCATTCGCGCCAGTGTATTTCGCCTCGACATGCACCACGGCGGGTGCATTCCTTTCAACGATCCCGGTGAAATCAGGCAGGCCAGCAGCAGCGGCCGGTTGCGCCTGCACCGCGAAGAACGCGGGAAAGCCGGTCAGCGCGAGGCACGCGACAACGCGCAAGATGGATCGATTCATGATTCCTCCTTGGGAGTGGGCAAACGGCTGGATACGCGACCGGCCACGGCATGACTGGTCGCCAGCAACCGCGTCGACCGGATCACGAACCGGCGACGCGTGAAAACAGGAAGTCCGCGGAGAACAACACGCGGGCGCGGGTCAGCGCGGGAATGCGCGACCGTTCGCGGTATCACGCTGTTGCTGTGGATCGAGCAACAACAGATAGCTGCCATCGTGGTTGTCGAGCGTGCGGTAGCGATGCATCGGCGTCCCGTCGCGGGCATACGGCACCAGATTGCCGCCGCCGGGCACACCCAGCGTGGCCGAGGCGCGCTGGCTGTACAACTCGGCCGAGTTGCCGCTCAACCACGGTGGAACCGTGGCCGGTACCGCCGAGGACGGCAGCGCGGCGGGGTCGGACGATGTGGTCACGCCCGCCGAATCGACCGCGGCGGTTTCGACGCGACCCGTTTCACCCGCCGGCTGCACCAGCAGCAATGCGGCCACCGCCACGCTGGCGGCTATGGCGCCGCCGGCTGACCAATGCAGCCAATGGCGGCGTGCGCCTGGCGCCGGCGCCGCCGAAACCGCGGCTGATTCCCGCTCGATGGCCTGCATGACACGCGCGGCAAAGCCGGCCGACGCCAGCGGCGGCGTTTGCCGCCGGACGCCATCGCCAGCCAGGTGATACCGCGACCACGCCTGCGACAACGCGGCGTCATGGTCGAGGCGACGCAGCAGAAAGCGCAACTCCTCCGCCGACAATTCGCCATCAATGGCGGCCGAGAGTTGCTCGCGGTGTTCCGGGTTCATGCCTGCCTGATTCATGTCTGGTCCTCGCGGTCCGACAACAGTGGCCGCAGTTTTTCATCGATCGCTTCACGTGCCCGAAATATGCGTGACCGCACCGTACCGATCGGACAGCCCATCGCCTCGGCGATTTCCTCGTAGCTGAGGCCGTCCACTTCACGCAGTGTTATGGCGGTACGCAGCTCTTCGGGCAACGCTTGGACAGTGGAGAACACCGATTGTTCAATTTCCTGGCGCATCATTTCGCGCTCGGGCGTGGCGTTGTCGTGCATGCGCTGGGAGCCCGCCATGAACACCGCATCGTCGGCATCGATATCGTCGGTGGGCGGCCGGCGGCCAGCCGCCACCAGATGGTTCTTGGCGGTGTTCACCGCGATCTTGTACAGCCAGGTGTAGAACGCGCTGTCGCCGCGGAACGAGCCGATGGCGCGCCAGGCGCGGATGAAGGCCTCCTGGGCGATGTCCTCGCATTCGGCATGGCTGCGCACGTAACGCGACACCAGCCCGATCAGTTTGTGCTGGTATTTGCGCACCAGCAGATCGAAGGCGGCCTTGTCCCCTTTCTGGACGCGTTCAACCAGCGCCTGGTCCAGTTCGTTTTCGCCCGTGCGGGCCGTATCCATCATCAATGCCGTCATCCGCTGCGAAACTGTAGGAACCGAACGCGCAGCTCAGACCGGCGCCCGCCGCACAAGTTCAGCTTGCGCGCCGCACAGTGTAATGTCGCGCGCCGGATTGATTGTGGAAAAAACGTTGGCCCCTGCCACCCGTCCGTTCAGGCGGGCTCGGTGGCCCGCGTACTCAACAGCCGCTGCCGCTCGGCCAACAGGTTGCCGAAGCTGACCGGCGTGGCCGGCCGGCAGAAAAGGTAGCCCTGCAACTCGTCGCAACCGTGGGCACGCAGGAATTCCAGGTGCTGCTCGATCTCCACGCCCTCGGCCACCACGGCGCGCTTCAGCCGGTGTGCCATTTCGATGGTGGCGCGCACGATCGCCTCGTCATCCGGGTCGACGCCGATGTTGCGCACGAAGCTCTGGTCGATCTTGATCCGGTCGGCGGGCAGGCGCCGCAGGTAATCGAGCGAGGCGGCGCCGGTACCGAAATCGTCGATGGCGATGTGGCAGCCCAGCTCATGCAATCCGTGCAGGTTCTCCACCAGGTTCGGCGCTTCCTTGATGCTGATGCTCTCGGTGACTTCCATTTCCAGCAGGTCAGGATCGAGCCCGGTATCCATCAGCACGTTCGCCACCGTGTCGAGCAGGCGTGGCTCCATCAATTGCACCGCCGAGAGGTTGACGCCAAGGCGCAGGCGCAAGCCGTAGCGCTCCTCCCATTCCCGCGCCTGGCGGCAGGCGGTGCGCATCACCCACTCGCCGATCGACACGATCAGGCCCGTTTCCTCGGCCAGTGGAATGAACACCGCGGGGCTGATGGTGCCCAGCTCCGGGTGCTCCCAGCGCAGCAGCGCCTCCATGCCGACGATGTCCTCGGTCTCGGTGTTCACCTGCGGCTGGTAGACCACGCGCAACTCGCCGTTGCCCTCGGCATGGCGCAGGCGCGTCTTCAGCGCCATGCCGTGCTCCTGCGCGTATTCCGGGCTGACTTCGTAGATCTGGAAATTGTTGCGGCCCAGGTGCTTGGCCGCGTACATCGCCTCGTCCGCGTGCTTGAGCAGGGTTTCGGCGTCGCTGGCGTCGTCCGGGAAAAAGCTCACGCCCATCGACACGGTGATCTGCAGCTCGGTGCCGTCGTCGAGGTACAGCGGCGTCTCCATCACCTGCACGATCTTCTCCGCCACGCGCAGCACGTCATCGTTCTTCACGATGTGGCGCAGCACCACGGTGAACTCGTCGCCGGCGTAGCGCGCCACCGTGTCGGACGCGCGCACGCTGCCGCACAGGCGTCGCGATACCGAGCGCAGCACGGCATCGCCGGCGGCATGGCCGTGGCTGTCGTTGACCGCCTTGAAGCGGTCCAGGTCCACGAACAGCACGGCGAAACATTCGCCGTTGCGAACCGCTTCGCGGATGATGGTTTCCAGTCGGTCATTGAACAGCAACCGGTTCGGCAGACCGGTGAGCGCGTCGAGCAGACCTTCGCTGCGGCCCTGCTCGCGGGTCAGGCCGAGCTCCAGCATTTGCGCGAACCGTGCCGCGGCACAATGCAGTACGGGTTCGACGATGCCCGCGGCGCCAAAGCCACGGCGACTGCCGGCCAGCATGGCGCCCAGTACGGTATGCCGCTCGTCGTACAGCGGCATGCCGGCGAAGTCGGTCAGGCCCAGCACCTGCAGCAGTGGATCGTTGGCCACCTGGCTGCGCGCATCGTGCCGGCAGGTCACCGTGCCGCCGGCCAATACCTGGGCCAGCGAAGGCTGCGCCGCGGGCGGCGGCCAGCTTGGCTCGGGACCGTTCCACAATTGCAGTTGCTGCACCGGTATGCCGGCACTCCCGGAAGGCAACGACCAGACCGCGAGGTAATCGAGACCGAGTTCATCGAACAGCAAACGTGCCGCCGCCGTCTGCGCATCGACGCCATTGGTCGAGGCAAACATGCGCGACAGCAGCGACAGCGCCGCCTCGGCACGCAGATCCGCGCGATCGCTGCGGAAGATCAACGCCACCGCATCGCGCCCGTCGTGGCTTACCAGCCGCGCGTTCGCCTGCCCGGTATCGCTGCCTTCGGCCGAGCGGCGCTGGCAGGGATACCAGCGTCGATTGGCTTCGATGATTACCTGCTCGATCGTCACGCCCTCGAAGGAAAGCACCTGCGACAGCGGACGTCCCTTCCAATGATCAGCCGGCAGGCGGCTGTGCCGGATCACGGCGGAACTGACTTCGAGCAGCGGGCAAGCGGCAGACAGCTCGGCGATCAGCCATTCACTGTCGTCTTCCTGAAACGCGTAACGGTCGCCGGCCGGTTCCGGCAGCGGCATCTGCGGCAACGCCGGCAAGGGTGCGCCGGCAAGGGCGCTGGCCCGGCGCCAGCGCGGCAACAGTTCCGCGGCAACGCGCGAGGCATGCAGCCAATCCACGGTGCCCGCCGGCCAATGATCGGGATGCAGCGGCGCCTCGTCGGTCGTTATCACCATCAAGGGCACGTCGAGGGTCGCCGGCAATTGGCGCAGTTGCTCGCAAGAGGCGCGGCCCTGCACGCCATCACCATTGATGACGACCACCATCAACTGCAAGGGCGGACGCCCTTCCAGCAGGATCGCCGCATGGGTGATATCGCGCGCACTGTAGATCTGCGCGTAGCCCGCCTGGTCGAGCGCGTCGAACACCAGCCGACGCAGCTCGCGCCGCTCGGCCACGATCAGGATGCCCGCCATCATGCGCAAGCCCTCATATGAGCCAGCGACCATCACGAAGACGCAGGCGGCGTGGCGAGCTGTCGTCGCTGCGCAGATGCACCGCCAGCGTACCCAGGTGCTCGGCCAGCGCCGGCGGCGCGTTCACCAGCACCACCCGACGCAGGTGGCCCTGCGGCATGCGCGCCAGCTGCCGCAGCAAGGTGTCGTCCATCGCCGAGAGCGGCAACTCCAGGCCAACCAGCACGTACACCCCGAAATGCAGGCTTTGCTGCATGAAACGCAGCGCATTGCCCAAGCGCTGGCAATCGGGAACGCGCACGTGCGCATCGCGCATGCTGCCCAGGCCCGTGTCCGGCTGCCACAGGTAGACCGCCTGCCCGGTGTGGCGGGCGATCGAGCGGAATTGTTCGAGCAAACCCGGGCAATCATCGCTCTGCAGCAGCACCAGGCCGCTGGACGCGCCGAGGATCTGTTCGAACACCTCGGTGCCGGCCTGCGACGATGCGGTATCCATCGGCAGGATCATTGTGCCCACAGCATGCGTCTCGTCATTGATATCCCCGCCGGCGCGGCAACCAGGTTCCCCGCAAGTCTAGCCCGGTGCGCGCGCCATCGCCCAGCCACAGCGCGCACTTTTCTGGATCTGTGCCGACGACAGTCGTCGTCAAAAAATTAACGTTTGACCGATCCCGCATTCGCCCTCGCCCCCTCGTCCGGTGATGCCTGAATCGACGGGTGAGGAGTCTCGCATTCACGGCGATGGAACGGTAAGGTTCGACATTCCCAAGCCATGTCTGCAGATCCCATGTTCGAAGGATTACGCTTCAATCATTGGAAAGCCAGCGAGGACGACGGCGGCATCGTCACCCTCGCTCTCGACCGCGCCGACAGCAGCGTCAACGCCATTTCGGGTGAGGTGCTGGACGAGCTGGGGCAGATCGTCGAACGGCTGGCGATCGAGAACCCGGCCGGGGTGATCATTCATTCCGCCAAAGCCGCGGGCTTCGCCGTCGGCGCGGACATTACCGAGTTCAAGGACTACGCCCGGCGCGGCACGGTGCTGGAGAACATCGAGAACGGCCAGCGGATCTATGAAGCACTGGCGCGCCTGCCCTGCCCCACGGTGGCCGCCGTGCACGGCGCCTGCATGGGCGGCGGCACCGAACTGATTCTGGCCTGCCGTCAGCGCATTGCCGTCGACGACGAAAAAACCCGCATCGCCCTGCCCGAAGTGCAACTCGGCATCCATCCCGGTTGGGGCGGTACCGCGCGCCTGCCTCGGCTGATCGGCGCGACCGACGCCCTGCCGCTGATGCTGACGGGCAAACCCCTGTCCGCCCGCCGCGCCCTGAACCTGGGCGTGGTGGACCGCCTGGCCAGCGCCGGCGAATTGCTGGCCGAGGCGCGTCACATGGTACGGCGCCCCTCTCCTCGGCCGCTGGCACGACGCGCCAAGGCCTGGGCCAGCAACCTCTGGCCCGTGCGCCAGATCCTGGCGCCGATGGTGCTGAAGCAAACCGCCGCGAAAGTGCGCAAGGAACACTACCCCGCACCGTTCGCGCTGATCGACGTGTGGAAGCGCGGTGGGCCGGATATCCGTCAGCGACTGAAGCTGGAGGCACGATCCGTCGCCAAACTGGCCGAAACGCCGACGGCGCAGAACCTCATCCGCCTCTTTTTCCTCAGTGAGCGCCTCAAGAACCAGGGCGCCGGCGTCGAGCACGGCATTGAACGCGTGCACGTGGTGGGCGCGGGCGTGATGGGTGGCGACATCGCCGCGTGGGCAGCACTGAAGGGCTTCCAGGTGACGCTGCAGGATCGCGAGATGAAATACGTGCAGCCGGCGCTGGACCGCGCCCGCGCGCTGTACGAAAAAAAGCTCAAGACGCCGGAGAAAGTCGCCGCGGCCGCGCAGCGCCTGCGCGCCGACGTGGAAGGCAGCGGCGTGGCGCAGGCCGATCTGGCGATCGAGGCCATTTACGAGAACGCCGACGCCAAGCGCGCGTTGTACGCCACGATGGAATCGCAGTTCCAAAGCGACGAAATTCTCGCCAGCAACACCTCCAGCATTCCGTTGAACGAGCTGCGCGAAGGACTGACCGCACCGCAGCGTTTCCTCGGCCTGCATTTCTTCAACCCGGTCGCGCAGATGCCGCTGGTGGAAGTGGTGCGCCACGACCAGCTCGACCCGGTCATCGAGAAGCGCGCGCTGGCGTTCTGCAAGGCGATCGGCAAATTGCCGGTGGCGGTAAAGGGCACGCCGGGCTTCCTGGTCAATCGCATCCTGATGCCGTACCTGCTCGAGTCCATGCGGATGTATGCCGAGGGCGTACCCGGCCCGGTGCTTGACCGCGAAGCGAAGAAATTCGGCATGCCGATGGGCCCGATCGAACTGGCCGACACCGTCGGGCTCGATGTCTGCGCCTCCGTCGGCAAGGAGTTGGCGCCGTTCCTGGGGCTGGAACTTCCGCCCGGGCTGGATGACCGGCTCGGCGCCGGCAAGCGCGGCAAGAAAGATGGCCAGGGCCTGTACGTCTGGCAGGACGGCAAGCCGCAAAAACCGGAAGTCGACCCGGACTACATCACCCCACCGGATTTGCAGGAGCGCATGATCCTGCCGATGGTGAACGAGGCGATCGCCTGCCTCGACGAAGGCGTGGTCGACGACGCCGACCTGCTCGACGCGGGCGTGATCTTCGGCACCGGCTTCGCCCCATTCCGCGGCGGTCCGATCCAGTACGCGCGCAGCGAAGGCGTGGACAAGCTCAAGCAGAAGCTGGAGCAACTGGCGCAACGCCACGGCGAGCGTTTCATGCCGAAGAAAGGCTGGGACAACCCGGCCCTGACGGTCAGCACCGGCGCTGCCCTCATGACCGACGCATAGGCTGGGGATTACCGGCGCCGCGTGCCGGTTGTTCCAGGCCGCTTCACCACATCAGGTCGTCTGGCACGCCATCATCGCCGACACCCGCCGCGGCGGGATCGACCAGCAAAGCCAGCTGCCGTGCGTCTATCGCCTTGACCTGCTCGGCGATGTCGCGGCTCACCAGCACGTACCGACCGCCCTGTTGCACCACGCCCAACTCGCCGGCATTGAGCGCCGCCAGCTGTGCGGCATCGACGTAGATGCGGCGGATCTTGCCGCCATATTCAAAATTGCGTGGCTGGTCGGCGTCCGCCTTGTTGAGCGTCTTCCCCGCCAGCAACTGCTGGATTTTCTGCTTCTGCTCGCGCCGCAGACGCGCCTGTTCCGCTGCCTCCTGCTCGGTGCGTTTGCGCTCGCTGGCTTCGGTCTGCGCCCGCATCGCATACGCGCGCGCCAGATTGATGCCGTCGGCGTCGGTATCGGCGGCAGGTGAACGGTGGCGTGGCGGCTTCGATGGCCGGCCTTTCTGCGCCGGCCTGGCGGATGGGGCAGCGGGACGTTTTTCTTCGCGCACTTGTTTGACGATGCCGCTTTTCAGCAACTGGTCGCGCAGGGAATCGGCCATGGTCGAAAATCTCGGTCGGTATCAATAATGCGGCGGTGGCGGCTCGCTATGCGGGTCGTGCGCCTGCCCCAGCCTCACGGACATGAGTTCGCCACGCAGCTCACGCAACGCGCGCTCCAGCGCGGCGATACGCTGCGACTGGTCAGCATCGGCCACGGCAAGCGCCTCGACCGTGTCGTCGATGAAGGTCAGCCGCACTTCCAGCTCGGCCAGCCGTTGCTCCAGCGTATCGCTGCTCACGGCGTCGACTGCAGGCTGCGGCCGCGGCCCACGCCGTAATACGCCAGTCCAGCCGCCTCCACCGTCACCGGTTCATACAGATTGCGCCCGTCGAAAATCGCCGGCGTCTTCAGCAAGCTGCGGATGCGCTGAAAATCGGGACTGCGGAACGCCTTCCATTCGGTGACGACGGCCAGTACATCGGCGCCTTGCAAGGCATCGTAGGCCTGTTCGCACAGGACCAGGTCGTCCCTTTCGCCATACTGGCGGGCGGTTTCGGCCCGTGCCTCCGGATCGAACGCACGCACCTTGGCACCGACCTGCCACAGCGCCTCCATCAGGCGGCGACTGGGTGCTTCGCGCATGTCGTCGGTGTTGGGCTTGAACGCCAGGCCCCACAACGCAACGGTTTTTCCGGCCAACTGGCCGTCGAAATGGCGCGAGATCAACTCGAACAACTTGGCTTTCTGATCGTGGTTGACCGCTTCCACGGCCGCAAGCAGACGTGCGTCGTAGCCATAACTGCGCGCGGTCCGTTCCAGCGCCTGCACGTCCTTCGGGAAGCACGATCCGCCATAGCCGGCGCCCGGGTAAATGAAATGATGGCCGATGCGCGGATCGGATCCGATGCCCTGCCGCACCAGCTCCACGTCGGCACCGACGCGTTCGGCAATATTGGCAATTTCATTCATGAAACTGATCTTGGTCGCCAGCATGGCGTTGGCCGCGTATTTGGTCAGCTCGGCCGAACGCTCGTCCATCACCACCATCCGGTCATGGTTGCGATTGAACGGTGCGTACAAGGTGCGCAACACTGCCACTGCCCGCTCGCTGGACGCGCCCACCACGATGCGGTCCGGTTTCAGGCAATCCTCCACCGCCGCCCCTTCCTTCAGGAACTCGGGGTTGGACACCACATCGAACGGCACCTGCAGATCGCGCGAAGCCAATACCTGCGAAATGGTGGCGCACACGCGATCGGCGGTACCCACGGGAACCGTGGATTTGTTCACCACCACCGCATACCGATCGAGATGCGTGCCGATGGTGCGAGCAACGCTCAACACGTATTGAAGGTCGGCGCTGCCGTCTTCATCCGGCGGCGTGCCCACCGCGATGAAAATGATCTCGCCATGGGCAATGGCGGAAACCGCGTCGGTGGTGAAACCAAGGCGTCCTTCAGCGTGGTTGCGCTGCACGATCGGTTCCAGGCCCGGCTCGTAAATGGGAACCTCGCCGCGCGCGAGACACTCGACCTTTGACGCGTCGATGTCGACGCATATCACCTGGTTGCCCATTTCCGCGAGGCAGGCGCCGGTGACGAGGCCTACATAGCCCGTGCCAAAAATAGTGACTTTCATCGTAACGAGGATTCCTTGGAACGCGAGCCGCCTATTGTAGCCGTCTGCCTGCGCCGACGTGACGACATCCTCGCTCTCAAAAAGGAAGGGCGCGAATCACTTCGCGCCCTTCCGCTGACACTGTCCCGCTACGAAAGGATCAGCCGCCCGAGGCACCCGAACCAGCCGGCGTCGGGCCGGTCTTGACCAGCGTCACGTCGAAGATCAACGTGGCATTCGGCGGCATCGGCGGACGCGGCTCGGAGCCATAGGCCAGGGTCGAGGGGATATACAGCTTGTAGTGGCCACCCGGCTGCATCAACTGCAGGCCTTCGCGGAAACCGGGTATCACGCCAGCCAGCGGGATCTTGGCGGCGCCCGGCGGGTTGTGCTTGGACGAGGCGTCGAACACCTGACCGTCGATGAAGCTGCCGGTGTAGTTGATCTCGACCGTATCGTTCGGACCCGGACGCGGGCCGCTACCCTGGCTGATCACTTCATACTGCAGGCCCGAAGCCGTGGTCTTCACACCGGCCTTGGACTTGTTCTTGGCCAGGAAGGCATCGCCCTCGGCCTTGTTCTTGGCACCGAGCTTGTCCATTTCGACCTTGTACTTGGCCTGGATCTTGGCCATGAACGCGTCATGAACCTGCTTGGCCTCGGTATCGGTCATGGTCGGCTTCTGGCCGAGCATGGCCGCTTTGACGGCGTTGGCAACGGCGGTCGGATCCAGCTCGTCGCGCATGATCGGCGGCACCTGCTCGCCCATCTGGTAGCCAATCACGTAGCTGGCTTTGGCCTTGTCGACCGTGCCGGCGGCGCCGGTGGCAGCCTGAGCGAACACGCTCGACGTCATGCCCAACGCAACGACCAGCGCAGTGGCGGTCAGCGTGGGACGCAGAAATTGCTTCATTCGAAACTCCCTCGTCATGGAATATGCCGGCGTCACCATCCGGGCCTCCCCGAT
>DATJCF010000395.1:0-2858 GCA_035514935.1 Rhodanobacter sp.
GTTCTTTTCGGCGACGGAGAGATTGCGGGTCAGGGTGGTGCGGTCGGCGGAGAGCATCTCGGCCAGTTCGCCGATGGGCTTCGACCCGGCCAGGTGCAGCGCCGACAGCAAGGTGAACTGGGTGGCGCGCAGGCCACGCGGACGCAGTGCCTGGTCGAACTCGCGCGTGATCGTGCGCGCCGCACGCCGCGCCGCGAGGCACAGGCAGCGGGTGGTGGCGAATACGGAAAGATCGGGCGTCATGGCAAATATGTGTATATGCACATAAATGGCCTGTCAAGCGCTACGGGGTGAAATCCTCGGGGAAAAAAGGGCGGGGACTGGCTCCGGTCCGGGCGTGGACGCTATGGGGGGATCGACTGGCCGCTTGGCGCAATGGGACGCCGGTCGGTGGCGATGGCGCAGTGCGCGCGCTGCGTCGCGCATGGATCGAAATCCGGACGGTTTGGTTCGTGCTGCAACGGATAGCCCGTCCGCTCAAACTGCTCTGACGGATCTTCGCTACATCGATGGATGTGCCACTTGCACGCTGGCTGGTTGCAGCTTCAGCGCCTGTTTGTCACACACCGTCGGCGCCAGCACTTGCATCCAGTCCGCGCTGCTTTGTGCCAACGGTGTATTGATGCCGGCCATCCACGTTGGCAAACCGCTGTAGCGGCGAGCCATCTTGCAAGGCGAAAACCCGGGACGCGTTCTCGTTCAAGGCCACCTGGTCGATGCGGTCCAGTCCGTCTTTCCTCGCCGTCAGCGCGAGCGCACTGGAGAGGTTGTGGCTTAGTGAGTCCGTCACTCGGCCTTGCGCCTTGAAACGCCGGCGAAAGCCTGTTGAAAGAGGGGATTTCCCTGGTGTTGCGGATGATCGAGCATCATCGTGGCGAGTTCGGATTCGCCAAGCCTCCGCCTACTTCACCATCTCGATCACCGGCAATTGCTTGATCGGTTCGACCGTGATGCGGCGGAAGAAGGTTTCCGCGCCTTCGGACTGGAGCTGGATATGGCCGTGCGTCAGCGGCTGGCAGACGCCTGCCGCATCCGACTCGCAGATGTTGCGCACTTCCATCACGGGTACGCCGTTGACGACGTGGATGGCGTGGTTGCCGACGACGTAGAGGTCGAGCACGTTCCATTCGCCGTCGGGTGCGTCGGCGTTGTGGTTGTTCTCCACGTTCCATGTGGCGGTGTTGCCGACAGCCTTGGCGTCCACGCCGCCGACCATGTAGCGCAGCTTTGGATCGATGATGGAGGCGTCGTGCGCGGCGGTTGTCGTCACGCTCAGCTTGTCGCCCACCGGCACCACCATGCCGACGCTGCCGGACATGATCTCGAATTCGACCGAGCGCGCCCACGTGCCCCACACCGCGCCGGGTTTGCCATGCGTGTGGTACAGCAGCCCGTTGTTCGGCAACATCGCCTGGCGGGGCGCGTAGCGTGCCTTGCCCCATTTGTATTCAAGCCGCAGGTGATAGTTGGCGTAATCACCGCGATGAACCAGGCTGCCCCAGGTCGGCCCGTTGACGTGGATCGCCGGTTCACCATCCTCGTTCGCCACGGTGAAGATGCTGCCCTTGCCGCCCACGCCAAGGGACGCGCCATGCTTGGGCAGGTACGTCTGGCCGGGATCGGCGTAGCCAAGCCATGCATCCCACTGGTCCAGATCCTTGCCGTTGAACAGCGCAACGGCCGGCCCGGTCGCTGCCGGAATGTCTTTCAGCACCAGCTTCTGTGGTGTGAACGCGGGCATGTCGCCGGACATGGCCGGTGAAACGACGAATGCCAGCGCGATGGCTGCAAGAATTCTCATGCTCAACCTTTTTCAAGTCGTGGATGGTAGATGTGATTTCGGCTGCGCGGCACGCGCTGCATAGTCATTGTCGAGCGTAGTGAATGATCCCGTGCAGGCTTCGGCAGGACCGATGATCGGCCACGATGCAAGGGGCGCCTGCGCGTCGCTGATCATTTATCGATGATCGGTGCAGCAACGCGCACTTCGCGGCATACGCCAAAGTTCGCTTCGTTGTGGTCGCTGGTGGTCAGCGCCAGTTTCACGACATAGGTTTCGCGATCGAGCAGCGGCAGGCTGACTGGGCCTGCATGCGTTATCGGGCCGATCAGTTTGCCGTTCAAATAGAGATGGATATGCCCCGTGCCGGGCACCGCCGCACCGCCATACTGCTTCGGCGCGAACTGGATATTTGTCTGCGGCATCAGGATCCACGCGTTGCCGCTTCGGGTGAGCTTGGCGTCGAGCCAGTAACCGCCAGCCTCCGCTCGCCCATCCTGCGCGCAACCCGGTGCGGCCGATCCATGGTGTTCGTTCGCCGCAATGCCGGGCGCCAAACACAGGCTCGCCAGAAGCGCTGCGGCCATGAACGTCTTGAATGCCATCTTTCCCCCTCATTCCATGGATGAGATGGAAGAGTATCCGAGATGGAATGTCGTGTCGCATGGCGATCGGGGCGCACCGTCCGGAAAGATCATCGGACCGACGGCATTGCGAGGGGAAGTCATTGAGCCCCGTACGCGTGTGAAAGTTTTTCGCTCCAAAAATGGCAGCGACTCCGTTCCTCCTCCTGCGTCGGTAGAGCGGCAGGACGCTCGTCAACCTCGCAGCCAGTGTCCCGTCCGGCTGAAGGGAGATAGGCCTATGGCTAGTCGGGCTTCCGGTTGCTGCTTCATGCGCGGGCATGGCGCAACGCGCCATTACCGGGCGCGTTACGCCATGTCCGAAGCGCCCGCTTCGACCGCGTCACATCGTGTATTTCAAGCCCAGCGTATAGAACCGGCCGACCATGCCGGCCTGCGCCCAGGTCGGGTTGTAGTTGTTGCCGGCGTAGTTGCTCGGATCGAACGGTGCGTCG
>DATJCF010000396.1:0-7963 GCA_035514935.1 Rhodanobacter sp.
CTGGCAGCGTCGCGCCGCGGTGGCGCCGCTGATCGCGAAGGCGAACGTGCCGGCCAGATCCACCACGTTGAAAAGCAGTTGTTCGTTCATGCCGGTTCCATCACCCGCGCCGCGCGGCGATTCCCGTCGAACAATCTAGCCCATCCGGCGACGCGAAGAGCATGGTGCCGCGCCGCCACGTTGACCCGGCGATTCCGCACCCGGTGCTACAGTGCGTGGCTTTCCACGCCGGGAGCAAGCGCATGACGACAAGCCAGTCAACCTATCCCATCGGCACGCCCGGCCGTCCGTGGGGCGAGGCGGAAGTGGCGGCCTGGCAGTCGCGCCAGCGCGTCCAGCGCAGCTACCGGGACGATGTGCTCGATGCCGTCGACGCGCTGCGTTCGCGTTTCGACGTGATCCCCTACGGCCAGCTGGATTACCCGCCGGACAGCTACCCGCTGCTGGCCATCCGCAGCCGCGACTGGCGTGATGCCTTGCCTTGCATGCTGGTGACCGGCGGCGTGCATGGCTACGAGACCAGCGGCGTGCATGGCGCGCTGCAATTCGTCGACCGGCACGCAGCGGATTACGCGGGCAGGGCCAACCTGATGGTGGTGCCGTGCGTCAGCCCCTGGGGCTACGAGCGGATTCATCGATGGAACATGCGGGCGCTCGATCCCAACCGCTCGTTTCGCGACAACAGCCCGGCGCAGGAGTCGGCGGCGCTGATGCGCCTGGTGGCGCCGTTCCGCGATCGCGTGCTGGTGCACGTCGACCTGCACGAAACCACGGACACGGACGAGTCGGAATTCCGCCCCGCGCTGGCCGCCCGCGATGGCGTGGCGTACGTGCCCGGCGAAATCCCCGATGGTTTCTACCTGGTGGACGACAGCGAGCGTCCGCAGCCGGCGTTCCAGCAGGCCATCATCGACGCCGTGGCAAACGTCACCCACATTGCACCGGCCGACGCCCACGGCGAAATCATCGGCTCGCCCATGGTGGGGCCGGGCGTGATCGCCTATGCGCTGAAGGCGCTGGGGTTGTGCGCCGGCATCACCGATGCGCCGTACAAGACCACCACCGAGGTCTACCCCGACAGCCCGCGCGCGACGCCCGAACAATGCAACGCCGCGCAAGTGGCGGCGGTATGCGCGGCAATCGACTACGCGTTGGGGCACATCCGCTGATCGCGCCGCTCTTCAGCACGATGGCGGTGCGGGCGATCAGGATTTCTTGCCGCCGCCGTCCTGCTTGTTCACGGTGGCCCAGGCAATGCGCTCGGCGGTCTTCTCCGACTTGCCTTCCTTCTTCTCGCTCTTCTCGATGTGCGCCGCCTGGCGCTTCTGCTTGTCGGTGTAGGAGGATTTGTCACCTTTCGACATGACACGCTCCGTTGAGGGATGGGCGTTCACCGTATCGAGCGCCGAGTTAACGGGCAGTCGCGGATCGGCTGCAACGGCGTGAACAAAAACCGCCGTATTTGCAGGCCCATCGAGCTGCGAGGTCACCCCATGAGCCAAGTCCATCGGGAACGCACCTTCGAGGACAGCGGCAAATCCTTCGCGGCGATTCTGAACAGGCAGGACGACGGGTTGTTCAGCGCCACCGTGAGGCTCCCCGATGGATCGCCGCGCACGGTACCGGCGGAGCACCTCGCCAGCGAGAATGAAGCCATGGAGGCGGCGCAATCCTTTGCGCACGAGCTGGTTGGTTCCTGCTGGATCCACACGTTTAGCGACGGCAGTCGTCGCGAACGGGCAGGAAATGGCGCGCCGTCCACAGGTGATCGACCAGGACATCGCGCGCTCGCAGGAGCCGACGCTGGCGCGATGGCGTGATCGGCCCTGGCGCCAGCGCGTGTTCGACTGGCTGTCGTCGCAAGCCGCCGAACAGCTGTGGACCCTGTGGGAGCGACTTCAGTCGCGATGCTTTTCAAGTCGCGACATTGATCGGAAACATCGTTGCCAACGACCCTCCCGCATCGACCTTCGAACGGAATCCTTGCGGAACGTGCTGCCGTCCACGCCGGAATGTTTTACGCTGCCCGGACTCTCTCCAGGACGCCATCCGATGAAACTCCCCCTCGTATTGCGCCACCCCCTGCATCGTGGTGCGGCGGTCGCGGCGACGATGTTGCTGGCCTGCACGGCGCTGCCGGCCAGCGCCGCAGCGCCAACCGTGTCGGTGGCGGCGGGCGCGATAGCGGGCAACAGTGCCACCGTGGACGGCGTGGCGCTGCACGAGTTTCACGGCATTCCCTACGCCGCGCCGCCGGTGGGCGCGTTGCGCTGGAAGCCGCCGCAACCGGTGGCGCCGTGGTCGGGCGTGCGCAAGGCGCAGCGCTTCGGGCCGCGCTGCATGCAGCGCCCCATCTTCAGCGACATGGTGTTTCGCAGCGACGGCGTCAGCGAGGATTGCCTCTACCTCAACGTGTGGACGCCGGCGCAAGCGACCGGGAAAAAGCTGCCGGTGCTGGTGTATTTCTACGGCGGCGGCTACGTGGCGGGCGATGCGTCGGAGCCGCGCTACGACGGTGCCAGCATGGCCGCGCAGGGCATCGTCACGGTGACGGTGAATTACCGGTTGGGCGTGTTCGGCTTCCTGGCCTTGCCCGCACTGGCCGCCGAATCGCCGCGACACGCGGCCGGCAACTACGGCTTGCTGGATCAGAACGCGGCGCTGCACTGGGTGCAGCAGAACATCGCCCGCTTCGGCGGCGATCCGGCGAAAATCACCATCGGCGGCGAGTCGGCCGGCTCCATGTCGGTGAGCGCGTTGATGGCCTCGCCCTTGTCCAGAGGGGTGATCGCCGGCGCCATCGGCGAGAGCGGCGCGTTGATCGCACCGCTGGCGCCGCTGTCGCTGGCCGTGGCGCAACAGCGCGGCGAGAAGTTCATGGCGCAGGTCGGCGCCGATTCGCTGGCGACGTTGCGCGCCATGCCCGCCGATGCCTTGCTGCAGGCCACGGCGGACAAATCCACGCCACGGTTCGCACCCGATATAGACGGCTATTTCCTCACCGAGTCGCCGGCGGCCACCTTTGCGCGCGGCGCACAGGCGGCTGTGCCGCTGCTGCTGGGCAGCAATTCGCAGGAGGGCTCCTATGTCGGCCTGCTCGATGGAAAAGCCCCCACGCCCGCCAACTATCGCGCCGCGCTCGATCGCCTGTTCGGCGTGCAGGCGCAGCGTGCGCTGGCGCTGTACCCGGGCGATGACGAGGAAGCGGTGAAGCGTTCGGGCACCGCGTTGGCCGGCGACATGTTCATCGCGCACAGCACCTGGCGCTGGATGGATCTGCACCGCCATACCGGCAACGCACCGGTGTATTTCTATTATTACGACCAGCCGCGACCGGCCAAGCGCCAGCCCGCGGCGGGCGAAACCGCCGATGCCGGCGCGGTGCACAGCGCCGAGATCGAGTACGCGCTGGGCAACCTCGACGGCAATCCCGTCTATGCGTGGACGACGGACGACCGCGAGACTTCGCGCATGCTGCAAGGCTATTTCGCGCAGTTCATCAAGCACGGCAACCCGAGCGGCGAGGGCCTGCCGACGTGGCCGGCCGTGGCCGAATCCGCCGACGGCCTGCTGCGCCAGACCATCGACGCGCACCCGCGCAGCGTGGTGGACAACAGCGCGGCGCGGCAGGCGTTTCTGCAACAGTTCTACGCCAAGCAGCCGGGCGCGCTCTAGGCCGGTCGCTTCCTCTCACGGGAATAATGGCTGACGCGGCCTGGGCGGGTGCGATCCACGCCCCGCTGTACCTGGATCCAGTCGCCTGCGCGATGGCCATGAGCACCTTTCGTGCAGCACCACGAACTGGGCGAAGCAGCGCGCTCCAAACGACAGGACGTTCATGTGACGGCCAGCACATGCATCGTGTTGACTTCATCGGGATGTGTGGGTAACGTTACCTGAAACTCGGGAATGGGTTGTCTGCACGTGAAATTCATGTGCATTCGATCTCAGGTTCCGTGCGCGGGAAGCCCCGGTTTCTCCGCACGGCCTGGCTCTGAAGATTCGAAACGTCCGGGGAGGACTTCGAATGATGAACAGAGAGACCGGAAGCGCGCATGGCGGTGGTAACGTCACCACTCCGGCTGGCGGCGCCCGCCGTGCGGAGCGCGCATGATCCACGGCCGCCGCCACATGCTGAAGATGATGGCACTGGCCACCGGCGGTGCGATGGTTGGCCGCGTCCCAAACGTGATGGCCAAGCCGCAGCATCGGGTGTTTCGCAGTCGCCGCCCGCCACCCGCACAGCGGCGTTTTGTCAGCCCGGCGGTGGAGCAGTTGATCGATCGGACCAGGGCCGGCATCGGCGATCCGGAATTGGCCTGGCTGTTCGAGAACTGTTACCCGAACACGCTGGATACGACGGTGCATCTGGGCACATTGCGCGGCAAGCCGGACACGTTCATCGTCACCGGCGACATCGACGCGATGTGGCTGCGCGACTCTTCGGCGCAAGTCTGGCCATACCTGCCACTGGCGCCCCGCGACGATGAGCTGCGCCGGTTGTTTCACGGCCTGATTCAGCGCCAGGCGCTGTGCATCTCGATCGACCCCTACGCCAACGCCTTCATGCCCGACCCGGCCGAGCGCAGCACGCTGGATTGGGCGCAGCACGACCACACGAACATGCGCCCGGGCGTGGCGGAGCGCAAATGGGAAATCGATTCCCTGTGCTATCCGATCCGCCTGGGCTACGGCTATTGGAAGGCGACTGGCGACGTGACCCCGTTCGACCAGGACTGGCGGGCGGCGATGCACACCGTGTTGCAGACATTTCGCGTGCAGCAGCGCAAGGACGGCCCCGGCCCGTACCACTTCCAGCGCACCTCCGAGGTATCCACTGAGAATCCGCCCCTGGGTGGCTACGGCAACCCCGCAAAACCGGTCGGGCTGATCTTCTCGATGTTCCGCCCCTCGGATGACGCCTGCCTGTATCCGCTGTTCGTGCCGGCCAATTTCTTCGCGGTCACTTCGCTGCGCCAGCTTGCCGAGATGTCGGCGGCCATCCACCACGACGCGGCGTTTGCCCGCGACTGCCGTGAGCTGGCCGACGAGGTGGATGCGGCGCTGAAGCAGTACGCCGTGATTCGCGGCGAAAAGGGTGGGGACGTCTGGGCCTACGAAGTGGACGGTTACGGAAATCAACTGTTCATGGACGATGCGAACGCACCGAGCCTTTCCAGCCTGCCGTACCTCGGCGCGCTTGCGCAGGACGACCCGCGTTACCAGCGCACGCGCGCGGCGGCGTGGAGTCATCGCAATCCGTACTTTTTCAGCGGCACTGCCGCGCAGGGCATCGGTGGCCCGCACCAGGGCTTGCGCATGATCTGGCCGATGTCGCTGATCATGCGCGCGCTCACCACCCGCGATGCCGGCGAGATTCGCCAGTGCCTGCACTGGCTCAAGACCACCCACGCCGGCACCGGCTTCATGCACGAATCCTTCGACCAGGACGACCCCGCGCATTTCACCCGCGCATGGTTCGCGTGGGCCAACACGCTGTTCGGCGAATTGATCGTCGACCTCTCTCATCGTCAACCCGGGTTGCTGCGTACCTGAGCGCCTCGGCTTAACCCGTTTCCGCGACCGGAGCATCTTGCATGGTTACCCGTCGACGTTTTCTCCAAGGTTCCGCCACCGCATTGGCGCTGCTGGGTACGCGTTTTGCCACCTCGCCGGCGTTCGCCGGCGGTCTTGCGGGTTCCGGCCGTGATGCTTCCGGCGCGAAAGCTGCCGGACTCACGCGCTACGTCGATCCGTTCATCGGTACCGGCGGGCACGGCCATACCTATCCGGGTGCCACGCTGCCGTTCGGCATGGTGCAGCTCAGCCCGGATACCAATGACAACGGCTGGGATGCCTGCTCGGGCTATCACGAGGGCGACGGCTCGATCATGGGTTTCTCGCATACCCACCTCAGCGGCACCGGCGCCGCCGATCTGCTCGATGTGCTGGTGATGCCGGCGCAAGGTGCGGTGCAATTGCAGCCGGGTGCGCGCGGGCGGCCCGACATCAACTACGTCTCGCAGTTCGACCTGAAACCGGCGCCGGGAACCCCGCAACAATGGCCAGTGGATGCGGTGGTCACGCCCGGCGCGGGCTACCGCTCGCGCTTCGACCGCAGCACCGAAAGTGCCCGGCCCGGCTACTACCGCGTCACGCTGAAGGATCACGACATTCTTGCCGAGCTCACCGCCACCGAGCGCACCGGCCTGCATCGCTATACCTTCAACCGGTCCGGCGACGGCCACCTGCTGGTCGATCTTGCCCATGGCATCAGCGATTCGCCGACCGAGCCCTGCCGTGTCTCCGACGCGACCCTGAAGCTCGTCGGAAAAGACACCCTGGTCGGCTCGCGTCGGGTGCATCAGTGGGCGAACGGCCGCCACATCTATTTCGCGATGAAGCTGTCGCGGCCGATCGACAAGGGCGTGCTGTACAGCGACGACAAGGCGCTGCCGGGCGGCTCACTCGAGGCCAGGGGCAAGCATCTGAAGGCGGCACTGCACGTGAAAGATGCCTCCAGCGTGCCGCTGCTGGTCAAGGTCGGCATCTCCGGCGTGGATATCGAAGGCGCGCTGCGCAACCTCGACCGGGAAATGCCCGGTTGGGATTTCGATGGCGTCAGCGCGGCCGCCAACGCTGCCTGGGAGCAGGAGCTGGGCCGCATCGCCATCGACGCCGCCAGCGACGAGATGCGGCGCATTTTCTACACCTCGCTGTATCACACGATGCTGGCGCCCACGTTGTTCAGCGACGTCGATGGTCGTTATCGCGGCATGGATCTGGCCGTCCATCAGTTGCCGCAGGATGCGCACAACTACAGCACCTATTCGCTGTGGGACACGTATCGCGCGCTGCATCCGCTGTTCACGCTGTACCAGCCCGAGCGCGTGCCGGACCTGGTCAACGGCCTGATCCGCATGGCCGCCGAGAGTCCGGAAGGGCCGGCGGTGTGGCCGCTGCAGGGCGTGGAGACCGGCTGCATGATCGGCTACCACTCCGCCTCGGTGATCGCCGAAGCGCAGGCGAAGGGTTTCAAGGGCATCGATATCGAAAAAGCCTGGCCGCTGTATCGCAAGCGCGCGATGGATGACGATTACCGCGGCCTGCCGTACTACCGCAAGCTGGGTTACATCCCCAGCGACAAGGAAGGCGAGGCCGTCAGCAAGACGCTGGAATATTGCTATGACGACTGGGCGGTGGCGCACATCGCCGACGCCGTCGGTGCAACTGCGGACGCCAAGGCCTTGCGCGCGCGGTCGCGCAACTACCGCCATGTGTTCGACAAGCAGGTGGGCTTCGTCCGTCCGCGCGACAGCGAGGGCCGCTGGCTGGAGGATCCGTTCGATCCGGTGGCGATCGGCCACACCGACAAGTGGCGCGACTTCACCGAGTCCAATGCCTGGCAGGCCACCTTCCTCAACCAGCACGATCTGTACGCCTACATGCAGCTGTTCGGTGGCGAGGCGGCGTTCGAGAAGAAGCTGGACGGCCTGTTCAACGCGCCGCCCAGCGTGCCCGGCAACGCGCCACCGGACATCGCCGGCCTGGTCGGCCAGTACGCCCACGGCAACGAGCCGAGCCATCACATCGCCTACCTGTATGCCTACACCGGCGCGCACCACAAGACCCAGGCGCGCGTGCGCTCGCTGCTCGACACGATGTACCGCGCCGCGCCGGATGGCCTGGCCGGCAACGAGGATTGCGGGCAGATGAGCGCGTGGTACGTGATGGGCGCGCTTGGGCTGTACGCGGTCGATCCGGTCGGTGCCACCTACGTGTTCGGCAGCCCGCTGCTGAACCGTGCCGAGGTTGCGCTGGGCGACCAGAAAAAGCTCGTGGTGACGACCGTCGGCAACGCCGCGGACACGCCTTACATCCAGTCCGTCAGCTGGAACGGCAAGCCGTGGACGCGCAGCTGGATCAGTCACGCCGAGCTGGCCGCGGGCGGCACGCTGACCTT
>DATJCF010000397.1:0-7598 GCA_035514935.1 Rhodanobacter sp.
CGCCACGCGGTTCGAGCCGCGCGATGCGGCCCACGCATTGGATGATGCCGGTGAACATCAGCGCACCTCCGGCGGGAGGGCGAGGCGATGCCATGACTGGATGGTTTTCATGAAACGTTTCCCGCGTGAGTGTGCGAAAAACGCCCCAAGGCATGAGGCCAGGCGCACGCCGCGAAGCGTGTGCCGTGCCGTCTTCTCTTTATCCGGACTGTGAGGAAGCGGTTGCCCGCGCCCAACCGTCGGCTCCGGCATCTGACCGGATCTGCTGACCTTCCGCTTGACGGAAGCGCTCGCGGGCTCGCCTCGAAAGGCCTACCGCCGGTGGGGAATTTCGCCCCGCCCTGAAGACGTCGTACTGCCGGCCGGGCCGGTTCGCGCAGTCTAGCATTTCCACGGCAGGCGCTTGCAGCGATGGCGCGCCCACCGCGTTTCACCGGGGAAACAATGGATCGCCCAGTGCGCGGCAAGGCATGATGTGGCAGGTCAACCGCCAGGGTCCTTTCATGCCGAGCCATCGTTTGCGCACCGCATTCTTTCTCGCCGGCTTTGTGCTGGCATGCGTTTCCCTCAGCGTGTCCGCCGACGAAAAAAAGGCGGTCTACGGCGGGATGCTGGGCCATCAGGCGATCGTGATGGAACTGGGTTCAGGCGACGGCGACGGTCTCGACGGCCGCTATTTCTACCGGCGCCACCACCGCGACCTGTTGCTGACCGACCGCACGGGAACGGCCGATCACGTGCACCTGTTCGAAGGTAGCGACGACGACAGCCCGCGCCCCGAGATCGACCTGGTACGACAGCCCGACGGCCACTGGACGGGCACCTGGCGCAGCCCGCAGGGAAAGACGCTCGCACTGACGCTGCAACCGGCCATCGTGCCGCCGCCGGCCGCCGATGCGCCCGACTACCTGAAGCAGCTGCGGCTGAAGGATCCCTACGAGTACCTGCGCCTGAGCGGCCTGACCTTGCACGCCGGGCCGCGAACGACCTTCATGGGACATACCTTGCAGTGGTGGACCGAAGCCGACTCGAAGATCACCTTGTTCGACATCGTGGACGGCTATCCGGACGACCAGCGCCGGCGTCTCAACGGCGTGCTGATGGACCGGTTGTGGAACGAGGTCAGCTCGTTCTATGCCTGCATGGCCGGCGCCAGCGGCCATGGCGAGGGCGATTACGAGCAAACCGTGACACCGCACCTGATGACGCCATCCCTGTTCAGCGTCAGCCTTTTGACCAGTTACGACTGCGGCGGAGCACACCCGGATTTCGGCGATGGCCCCCTCAACCTGGATGCCCGCACCGCGCGCCCGCTGACGCTGGAGGACATCCTGTGGCTCGGCAAAGGTATGCCTTTTCACTACAACGACAGCGAGGATGACGCGCCGGCTGCGGACGGCGAACCCAACAGCGTCGACTTCGACGCCTTCAGCGCATACCGCACGAAAAGCCTGTCGCCGTGGCTGGCGCAACAATTCGCGACGTTATATCCGGCGAAGATGACGAGTGGAAACGCGGACGAGGATGAGTGCGGCTATGACGACCCGAGCGTATGGGAGTTTCCAAGCTGGCACATGGAAACCGGCGGCCTGTTCATCGGGCCATCGTTCGCCCGCGTGGCACGGGTCTGCGAAGCAAACGACGACTGGTCGCTATTGCCCTGGGCGGTGGTCAAACAACACCCGGGCCGGCTGCGGCTGGCGCTGCCCTGACACGCTCGCCCGCATGACGGCCTCAGGGCAATGCCAGTGCCGCCACCAGAAAATCGATCAACGCGCGCAGCGCCGGCGTGCGATCCGCACCGGGTAGCCATAGCAGGTGCACCGGGAAAGCCGGCAATTGCCAGCCGGCCAGCACCTCGACGAGGCGCCCTTCGGCGACCAGGCTGTCGGCCATGTAATCGCCCTGCAGACCGATGCCCACGCCGGCCAGCACGGCGTCGCGCACTGCCTGCGCGTCGTTGCAGGTCAACACCGGCTCGATGCGCACCGAGCGCCGCTGGCGCTGCCGGCTGAACGACCACAGAGTGCCCCGGCGATAGCCGCTGAAGGCGATGCAGCGATGCGCCTTGAGTTCGGCCGGGTCGTGCAGCGGCGGCGCCGACGCCAGGTAGCCGGGCGAAGCGCAGGGGAAAAAGCGCATCGTGCCCACCCGCCGCGCCACCATCTGCACGTCGTCCAGTTGGCCCAGCCGTACGGCCAGGTCGACGCGCGCGGCGACCATGTCGACATAGGCGTCGGCGTACACCGCCTCGATACGCACACCGGGATGGCGGTGCAGGAAGCTGGCCAGCAGCGGGGCCACGCGGTAGCGCCCGAAGTTGGAGGGCAAGTGCACGCACAGGCGGCCGGACAGTTCGCCATCCGCAGGCCGCAAATCCGCGGCCAGCTCGGCCATTACCTCTTCCATCCGCCGCCACTGCGCCAGCAACTGTTCACCGCGAGTGGTCAGCGCCATGCGCCGCGTGGTGCGCAGGAACAGGCGCGCGTCCACCGCCGCTTCCAGCGCCGCGATGCGCCGGCTCAGCACCGACGGCGTGCAACCGACGTCGAGCGCCGCCTGCGAGAAATTCAGCCGTCGCGCCGCCGCGGCGAAGGCGCGCAGTTCGCGCAGGCGGGTCGGCGTGAGCTCGAAAGATTGATTCATTCAGCGAATAGAAGATTGACCATTCATGCGTATTATCACCGAGCTGCCGCGGCGCCACCATGACCCCGTTCCCATCACGGAGTCGTGCCATGCGTGCCATCCAGCTTTCCTCCTTCGGCCTGGATCATCTCGAACAGGTCGACCTGCCCGGCCCGCGCCCGGGCCCCCACGAGGTACTGGTGCGGATAGAGGCGGCGTCGCTCAATTTCCGCGACTTCATGCTGGTCAACGGCGATCTCTATCGTGGCGTGATGCTGCCGATCGTGCCGGTATCCGACGGCGCCGGCACGGTCCTGGAGATCGGCGAATCGGTAACCCGCTTCAAACCCGGCGACCGGGTCACCACGTTCTACAAGTCGCGCTGGATCGCCGGCGACATGCGCCCGGAGTGGGAGGGTGCGGAAATCGGCGGGCCGTTCGACGGCGTCATGCGCGAACAGGCCAGTTTCGATGAATACTCGCTGGTGCATGCGCCGGCCCATCTCTCCAGCGTGCAGGCCGCGACGTTGCCGATTGCCGCGCTCACCGCCTGGCAGGTGCTGGAGCAGGCCCACGTCACCACCGGCCAGACCGTGCTGCTGCTCGGCACCGGTGGCGTCTCGCTGTTTGCATTGCAGTTCGCCAAATTGCGCGGGGCGCGGGCCATCGTGCTGTCGTCCAGCGACGACAAGCTGGCGCGGGCGACGGCGCTGGGCGCCGATGTCGGCATCAACTATGCGAAGCATCCGCAATGGGGCGCGCTGGTGCGCGAGGCCAGCGGCGGCGCGGGCGTGGATGCGGTGGTCGAGACGATCGGGGCGGCCACGCTGGCGCAATCGCTCGACGCGGTGCGCATGCACGGCTTCATCGCGGTTCTCGGCTGGATCGGCGGCATGGATGCCACCCTGCCCATCTCCAAGGTGGTGCTGAAGCGCGTGCGTTTGCAGGGCATTTCGGTGGCACCGCTGGAAGCGCACGAGCGGATGGTGGCTGCCATTGAGGCTACCGGCCTGGAGCCGGTGATCGATCGCGTCTACGGCTTCGGCCAGCTTCGCGAGGCCTTCGAGCAGTTGGTCGCCGGCCGCCACTTCGGCAAGCTCGTCATCGACTTCAGCCGCTGAGGGTCGCTCTCCCACAAGGAACCGCTCCCGCAGTTCGCTGCCCTGGATTTCTACCGTCCGGGTTCCGGCAGCCCGATGCCTTGCCCCGTCTGGCGCCGGTAGTCCCGCAGCACCTGGTCCATTACCCAACTGGTGCGCATGCCGCTGTCAGTCACATCCGGGCAGGCACCCGGATGGCCGGTGAGTTCGGCGACGATGGTTTCGATCAGTGGTTGCTGAATGGTGCGCGGGTTTTCGATGTGGAACTCGCGCACGCCGGCGGCGTTTTCCAGCCGGATCGGGCCGTCGCCGAAGGTGGCGAAGGAAAGCCGGCCCGCATCGCCCGTCACCTCGGTGAGGTCGTGCCGCTGCAGCGCGTCGAAATTCCACAGGCCGGTGCCGACCATGCCATTGCCGAACGCGAACGCCATCGCCACGCTGTCCTCGGCCGGATAACTGCCGCGCTGATTGCTGGCGTGGCCGCTGACGCTGGCGATGGGGCCGAACAGCCAGTCCAGGATGTTCAGCGTGTGGCAGCCGATATCCACGAACAGGCCGCCGCCCGAGAGCTCCGGGCGCACATGCCAGTGCGCCGACTGCGGCTCGCTGTAACGCGGATTGTGCGGCGCGGTGTGCACACAATGCACCGAGCGCGGCGTGCCGATGGCGTGCTGGTCGAACAGCAGCCCACGAATCTTGTGGAAGCGCGGCAGCATGCGCCGGTAATACGCCACGAACACCGGCACGTTGGCGGCGCGGCCGGCGGCGACGATGGCCTCGCACTCGGCCGCGTCCATCGCGAAGGGTTTCTCCACGTAAACCGGCTTGCCCGCCGCGATGGCCATCAACGCGTAATGCTTGTGCGAGGACGGTGGCGTGGCGACGTAGACGGCATCCACGTCGGGATCGTCGACCAGCGCCTGGCCGTCGTCATACCACTTGGCCACGCCATGGCGCTGGGCGTAATCGCGCGCCTTGGCGCCGTCGCGGCGCATCACCGCCACCAGCGCGGACCCTTCCACCTTCTGGAACGCCGGGCCGCTTTTCACCTCGGTCACATCGCCGCAACCGATGATGCCCCAGCGGATGATTTTCGGGTTGGCACTGCTCATGGCGATGGGCTCCTTGTGCGGAAACGGGAATGGCGGCAAGGCCGCATTGGCTCATGCGGGGCGAAGGCGCAAGCGGATGTCCGCGCCGAGCATGCGCTGGTCCAGCAACCGCAGCGACCAGCGGGAGGCCATGTCGGCCAGCGCCGGCAGGTTCATCAAGGGCGCGGCTTCGCTGCCCAGCATCACCGGCGCGATGTACAGCAACAGTTCGTCCACCAGACCGGCGGCGAATAATGCGCCGCACAGGGTCGGGCCGGCTTCGACGTGAACTTCGTTGCAGTCGCGGGCGGCCAGAAGGGCCAACACGGCATGCAGATCGAGCGCATCGCCCCGCTCGATCACGCTGGCGTAGTCGACATGGCTGGAACGCGTTGTAGCGGGCGTTGCGTTCGGCGCATGCAACAGCAGCGTGGGCGCGGTGGCGTCCAGCACATGGCTGTCGGCAGGGGTGCGCAGGTGGCGGTCGAGGATCACGCGCAGAGGCTTGAAGCCCTCTCCCCCAAGCTCGCCTGGGGGAGGGCCGGGGGAGAGGGAGCCGGAGGCCAACCGCACGGTGAGGTGGGGGTTATCCGCCAGCACGGTGCCGCTGCCGCTGAGGATGGCCGAGCTGCGCGCGCGCCAGTGCTGCACGTCGGCGCGGGCGGCTTCGCCGGTGATCCATTTCGAATCGCCGTTGGCCAGCGCGGTGCGGCCGTCCAGGCTCATCGCCAGCTTCACCCGCACGAATGGGCGGCCGCGCTCGATGCGGCTGAAAAAACCGATATTCAGTTCGCGCGCGGCATCGCGCATCAAGCCGGTTTCGACCGTGATGCCGGCGGCACGCAGGCGCGCCACGCCGCGACCGTCCACCTGGTCGAACGGATCTTCAGCCGCCACCACGACCCGCCCTACGCCGGCCGACACCAGCGCGTCGGCGCATGGCGGCGTGCGGCCGTGATGGGCGCAGGGTTCCAAGGTCACGTAGGCGGTGGCGCCGCGAGCGCGTTCGCCCGCCTCGCGCAGTGCGAAGACTTCGGCGTGGGGTTCGCCGGCACGCTGGTGGAAGCCGGCGCCAAGCACGGCGTCGCCGTTCGCGATCACGCAACCGACGCGGGGGTTGGGCGCGGTGGTGTACAGGCCGCGCGCTGCCAGGCGCAGGGCGTGCGCCATGTGGGTGTGGTCGGTGACGGAGAAACCGGTCACCACGCCGCGCCCTTGTAGGAGCGCACCCTGTGCGCGAAACACGCAACCATATCGCACGGCTTTTCGCGCACAGGGTGCGCTCCTACAGGCGCATCACTTGCCTTCACGCTTGCCACCACCGAGCAACGGCAACTGCAGATCCGACAAGCCCGGCAGATCGCGTTCAAGCTTCTCGATCTCCTCGCGAAACGCGTGCACGTCCTCGAACTTGCGATAGACCGAGGCGAAGCGCACGTACGCCACCTGGTCCAGGTTCTTCAGCTCGC
Organism: Rhodanobacter sp.; assembly: GCA_035514935.1. GTDB lineage: Bacteria > Pseudomonadota > Gammaproteobacteria > Xanthomonadales > Rhodanobacteraceae > Rhodanobacter. The sequence continues at coordinate 6,286 of DATJCF010000397.1, forward strand.
GCATCACCAGCTCGCCGACCTGGCGCGAGGGCACTTCCCGCTCGCCGCTGCGGCGCAGGTCGTTGACAATGGCGCGCACCGACGTGTCGACGGCATCGCTGGCCACGGGCCGCTTCTGCAGCGCCCGTTCGAAACTGACGCGCAACTTGCGCTCGTCGAACATCTCGCGCCGTTCGCCGCTCTTCACCACCGTTGGCAGCTTCAGCTCCGCCGTCTCGTAGGTATTGAAGCGTTCACCGCACTGCGGACACTCGCGCCGCCGACGCACGCTGGAACCGTCCTCGGTCAGCCGCGAATCGATCACCCGGGTGTCTTCGTGCTGGCAGAAGGGGCAATGCATTTCTACGGGATTCGGAAATCGGGATTCGGGATTCGTGAAAAGCGACGGCTCGCGGGAACCCGGGCTCTTGCGAATCCCGAATCCCGAATCCCGAATCCCGGCATCTCAGCCATACACCGGGAACTTACGGCATTGTTCGGTGACCTTGCCGCGCACTGCCGCGATCACCGCCTCGTCTTCCGGCGCGTCCAGCACGTCGCAAATCCAGTTCGCCAGCTCGGTCACGTCCGCTTCCTTGTAGCCGCGGGTGGTGACGGCCGGGGTGCCGATGCGCAGGCCGGAGGTGACGAAGGGCTTGCGCGGGTCGTTGGGTACGGCGTTCTTGTTGACGGTGATATGGGCCTTGCCCAGCGCTTCCTCGGCGGCCTTGCCGGTGACGTCCTTGCCGATCATGTCGACCAGCATCAGGTGGTTTTCGGTGCCACCGGAGACGATCTTGTAGCCGCGTTCGATGAAGGTCTTGGCCATCGCCTTGGCGTTCTTCACCACCTGCGCCTGGTAGCTCTTGAACTCGGGCTCCAGCGCTTCCTTGAACGCCACCGCCTTGGCCGCGATCACGTGCATCAGCGGGCCGCCCTGGATGCCGGGGAACACGATCGACTGCAGCTTCTTCTCGATTTCCTCGCCAGCGCCCTTGCTCACGATGAGGCCACCACGCGGACCGCGCAGGGTCTTGTGCGTGGTCGAGGTGACCACGTGCGCATGCGGCAGCGGGCTGGGGTAGACGCCCGCGGCGATCAGGCCGGCGACGTGGGCCATGTCCACGAAGAACAGCGCGCCCACCGAGTCGGCGATCTTGCGCATGCGGGCCCAATCCACCACCTGCGAATAGGCGCTGAAGCCGCCCACCAGCATCTTCGGCTTGTGCTCGGTGGCCAGGCGCTGCACTTCGTCGTAGTCGATCAGGCCGTTCTCGTCGACGCCGTACTGGATGGCGTTGAACAGCTTGCCGGAGACGTTGACCTTGGCGCCG